>WFPU01000271.1 GCA_015487435.1 Sulfurimonas sp. | reverse complement strand
GTATAAGAGACAGGCATTGTATATCGACCCTGATTAATAATTACTTAAAAGAAATAAATTTGAATCTAGAAAACTACTTCATATCACAATTTAATAGTAAAAAAATAGGTGACGATGGCGCTTTAATAGATGGATTTGTATACTCTAAAGATGCGTTTTTTGAAAATGTTCACTTTAAAACTAAGTGGATGAACCATTATGAAATTGCAAAAAAGGCGATGCTCTCAAATATTTCAGATGCAATAGCAATGAATGCAAAGCCTATTTATGCACTGTTAAGCGTAGCTATGCCAAAAACTATAACTAAGCAAGAGATGGTTGATTTAGCTAATGGTTTTAAAGATATCGCAAAAATATATAATATCTCAATAATTGGTGGGGACACAATAAGTAACATTAAGTTGGATATAACTATAACTATAGTTTCAAAAACTTCAAAACCTCTTTGTAGAAAAGGTACTCGCGTAAATGATTTGTTTGCATACACTGGCAAACTAGGACAAAGTAAAAAAGATTTTATGGCTTTACGCAATGGTGCAAAACTTCATAAAAAATCAAAATTTATAGATATTCAACTAAGAGACAAATTTATAGCCAATAGTACTAGATTTTTAAGCTCTGGAATGGATATTTCAGATGGATTATTTAGTGATTTAGATAAACTGTCATCAATAAATAAGATTGGTGTTAATTTTTTTACCCTTATACCTAAATCAATTGGGTGTAGTGGCGAAGAATATGAGATGCTAGTATCATTTAATAGACGAAATAAAAAAGCGATAATAAGAAGAGCAAAGCAAAGTAGAACAGATATTACTATTTTTGCTAACGCTAAGAGAAATAAATATATTAACAGATGCAAAGCGCATCATTTTTAGGATAGTAAATGGATAGATTTTACTCATTAAACCACTCAAGTATAGATTTTCACTTTAAACAAAGTGCTAGAGATTTTGTTGTTGAAGAGCTTCCTCTTTATGAATTTAGTGGAGAAGGTGAACATCTTATACTTTTTGTTAGAAAGAAAAATCTTTCTACGTTGGAATTAGTAAGTTCAATAGCTAGATATTTAGGCATAAAAAACAAAGAGATAGGTTATGCAGGTTTAAAAGATAAGCATGCAATGACTAAGCAGTATATCTCACTTCATAAAAAGCATGAAGAATCATTAGAAAATTTCAATTTAGAAAATGTAAAAATACTCTCTAAAACATATCATAATAATAAAATTCGCATAGGGCATTTAGCGGGTAATCGTTTTTACATAAAATTAAAAAAAGTAAACCCTACAGCTGCGGCTAAAATTGATGAAGCATTAAAAAATATTGATAAAAATGGTATGCCTAATTTTTTTGGATATCAAAGATTTGGTCGAGATGGTGATAACCACATTGATGGTGAAAAAATTGCCAAGGGTGATAAAAAAGAACGAAATCCTAAAATAAAAAAATTATTAATAAACTCGTATCAAAGTCATCTTTTTAACTTATGGCTTAGTAGAAGACTAGAGATAAATACACTTATCAATAACTTTAAAAGTGAAGAGTTAGAATCACTTTTAAATATGTCAAAAACTGAATTAGATAAACTAAAAAATCAAACACATCCATTTAAGCTTATAAGTGGTGATGTAATGGAGCATTATCCACACGGAAAATTATTTGAATTTGATGGTACTGAACATGATTTTGAACGCTTCAACAAGAGAGACATTTCAGTTACAGGACTTTTATGTGGTACTAAAGCAAGACTAGCAACGGATATAGCAAGAGATATAGAAAAAGATTATGATGACGATATAAATGCCGATGGTACTAGAAGGTATGCTTGGGTATATCCAACTAAAATAGAGGGCAGATTTAATCAAGCAGAAGCTCAGTATGAGTTGAATTTCACATTACCAAAAGGCTCTTACGCAACTGTTCTTATTGAAGAGATAGCTAAAAGAAAAATAAATTAAGGATAATATAAATAGATGAGTAGACATATAACTTCAGCAATTTCACAAATATTTGGAAAATTTGCAAATAAAGAGTTTCCAACTAAAATTCAAACTTTTATTAACAGTACCTATGTAAAGTTAATGGGGTTAGATATGAGCGAATTTGATTATCCTAGTTCTTATAAAACATTAAATGCTTTATTTACAAGAAAATTAAAAAAAGATAGAAAGTTTTCTACGAATCCTGATGATTTTATATCTCCATGTGATTCTTGGATATCAGAATGTGGAGATTTAGACAAAGATTATGCTCTTCAAATCAAAGGTATGCAGTATAAATGTGATGATTTTATTGGTAATGATTTCACACAAGAGCAAAAAAATATTATTCATGATGGAAAATTTATAAACCATTATCTCTCACCAAAAGATTATCATCGTTACCATATGCCATGTAATGTTAAAGTATTAAAAACTGTACATATTCCTGGTAAATTTTATCCTGTAAATATTCCATCTTTAAAAAAGCGTATCAATCTTTTTATTGAGAATGAGCGTGTAGTTATTATGTGTGAGACTCAATCTAAGAAGATATTTTTTATGGTGCTTGTAAGTGCTTTAAATGTTGGTGTAATGCAGGTTAGTTTTGAGCCGCATATAAAAACAAATGCAGATGCTCAAAAATGTAGTGTATATGAATATGAAAGTCTATATTTAAATAAAGGTGATGATTTTGGATGTTTTGAGATGGGATCAACTATCATTATCTTGGCACAAAAAGATATGCTTGAATTAAAAATAAATATGGATGATCATGTTAAATATGCTCAAACAATTGCCACCCTAAACTTAATTTAGGGTCTGAATTTATTTTGTAAAAATAATATAAGCTAGATTCTGAATCAAGTTCAGAATGACGGAACTATCGTCATTCAAAGCTTGTGGTACAAATTCAGAATGACGACATTTTTTTATTAAACATTAAACCTAAAGTGCATTACATCGCCATCTTGGACTATATACTCTTTACCCTCTAGACGCATCTTACCAGCTTCTTTAGCTTTTCCTTCTCCTCCACACTCTATATAATCGTTATAAGAGATAACTTCAGCGCGGATAAAACCTTTTTCAAAATCATTATGAATAGCAGCTGCCGCTTTTGGAGCTGTTGAATTTTTGCGAATAGTCCATGCACGAACCTCTTTAACACCAGCAGTAAAATAAGACATTAGACCTAGCTTATCAAAGCCTTTATGGATTATTTGCTCTAGTCCAGATTCTTCTACACCTAAGTCAGTTAAAAATTCTTGAGCTTCATCATCATCAAGACCAATGAGCTCCTCTTCTACTTTTGCACATAGTTTTATAAGTTCACAGTTATTATCAAGTGCGTGTTGTTTTAAAGCTAACATATACTCATTATCTTCAAGCAAACCATCTTCATCAGTATTTGCACCATACATAATCTCTTTTTGAGTTAAAAATCTAACTTCGTTATTTAGTTGTCGATATTCATCTGTATCAACTTTATCAAAATTACGAGCTAAGTTTCCATCAGCTAAAAATTCTATTAATTCTTCTGCCATCTCTAGAGCAGCTTTTGCACTCTTATCAGCTTTTGCTTGTTTTTTAAGTCTATCCATGCGATTAGATAAAACTTCAATATCTGCAAGTATTAGCTCACCCTCAATAATTTCAACATCACGAAGAGGATCTATGCTACCCTCGTTGTGAACAATATTTTCATCATCAAAACATCTAACAATTTGAAGTATAACTTCTGTTTCACGAATATTAGATAAAAATTTATTACCCAATCCCTCACCTTTGCTTGCACCCTTGACAAGACCAGCAATATCTACAAAATCTAAAGTTGAATACTGAATTCGCTCAGGATTAACAATTTTAGCTAACACTGCTAATCTTTTGTCTGGGACAGGCACAACAGCCTTGTTGGGCTCTATCGTACAAAATGGATAGTTTGCTGCTTCTGCATTTTGTGCTTTTGTTAACGCGTTAAAAGTTGTTGATTTACCTACGTTTGGAAGTCCTACAAGACCGATACTTAAACCCATTTCTACTCCGATAATATTTGCTATTTTAAATTATTGCAATTATACTAAATAAACCTTATCCTTTATTAAGCTCAAAAATTATTTGTATTTTTTTGTGGCTCCGCAAGAAAAAATCCTTGTGTACGATCTATTTTAAGATTTTTAACCTTTTGGTGGACTGCTTTATTGTGAACAAATTCAGCTACAGTGAGTATATTTAATCTATTGGCAAAATCTACAATTGTTTGGACTACCACTTGAGCATTCAAATCGTTATCAAGGTTTTTTATTAGAGTTCCATCTATTTTAATATAATCAATATTTAGTTGTAGAAGATGTTCAAAGTTCGAATATCCAGAGCCAAAATCATCTATAGCTACTCTGCAACCAAGCTTTTTCATCTCATTTATAAAATATGAAATTTTTTCATAATTTTCTATATTTTCAGATTCTAAAATTTCAAAAATAATTCTATTGGAAACATTATGTTTTTTAATTTTTTGTTTTATATACTCTACAATTTTAGGGTTAATAATATCTTCAGCAGATAGATTTATTGAAAAATCACAATTTATATGTTCAAATTTACAACAACTTTTTTCAATCATTATTTTTGTTAATGAACTATATAATCTACTTTTTTTAGCAATAGTTAAAAATTCATATGGACCAATAACTTTATCGTTGTCGTCAATTAAACGAATTAAACACTCATAACTTGCAATCTCATCAGATGAATTATCAAAAATAGGTTGAAAATATGGAACAATTTTGTCCTGCTTGATCGCTTTTTTAAGTTTTTTAACCCACTCCATATTGCTTTTATATTGTTTTTCTATATTTAAGTTTTCATTATATAACAAAAAAGGTTTTTGTTGTTTTTTAGCTGATTTTAGGGCAATATCAGCTTTTTCTAAAACTTTTTCTATCTCATAAGCACCACCGATGGTAATTCTTAGGGAAACTTCATTGTTTTCATGGAAAAAAATCATCTCTCCCACAGTATAAATTAATTTTTTTGCTGTTTTTATAAAATGTTCTAATGATGGTTTTTGCATAAAAAATAAAGCAAATTCATCTCCGTACAGGCGTTTTAGTTCAATGTTGTGCTCATTTTCAAACATCCCTTTTAGTTTGCAAGAAAACTTTTTTAAGATATCATCACCTGCAATATGTCCAAAAAAATCATTTATCTCTTTAAAGTCATCAATATTAATAATAAGTAGTGCACCATCATCTGTACAACTAATATCATTAAGTAAGCTAAATCTATTGGGAAGTTCAGTTAAATTATCTATATATAGTTGTTTGCGGAGTTCTAATGTTTTTTCATTTACTTTTTCTTCAAGATAGTTATTAATATTTTGTTGTTTTTTTGAATATTGTGATATTTTTTGCTGCATATTGTTTAGGGCATTTGAAATTAATCCAATCTCATTATTAGCTGATGTAAAAGGAATCTCAATCTCTTTATTTGGAGAGTAATGTTTTAGTGATTTGGCAATTGTACGAAGTGGTGAGAGAAGTTTTTTAATATATATACCAAATAGTAGAAAAACCACACCTAGAGCAAAAAGCATAGATGCTGTCCATTTTGTGTATTCATCTATTAGTTTTTTATAATTTTGATTTGAGTATACAATAACAAGAGTACCAATTTTTTTATCTGTATTTGGTTGAAGGATAGATTTTTTAATGACAAAAGAGTTGTTAATGTTATCTTCATACTCCTTAGATTTTATGTCATTAATAATTTTATCATTTTTAAAGACCCTTACAGCAAGTATATCTGGATTTTCTAATAGTTGAAGTGAGAATTGTTCTATTTTATTTTGCATACCAAGATAGATATTAAGTGCCATAAGCGGTTCTATAGTTTTTGCTATTATATTTGCTTTTTCAATCTCAATATTATAAAAAGCTTCTTTGTTTATTTTTTCAAAAACAGCAAAAATAACAAATATAATAATAAAAAATACCAAGATAATAGAAAGTATGATTTTAGTAGATAAAGATTTAGTATTTTTGTTTTTCATCTTAATAGACCTATTGTTAATCAACAAATTTGACCATTTGTAATAAAGAGACGACAAAATCTACTTTATTTGTATATAGATTAGCTTTATTTAAATATAGTACAGCTGATTTTTCTAACATTAAAGAAAATAAAAAGCCATTTTTAAGGTCATTTATATCGTAAGAAAAAGATATAATCCCTTTTTCTTTAGCAATATTTGCAATTTTTTTACTATTTTGGCTTGTAATAAGTGCATAAATTGCAGATGTTTGAGTTAAACTAGATAGTTCAGATGATTTAACTAAATTGATTTTGTAGGCATATTTATCAAAAAAACCATTGTTATTTTCATCTATAAATTTTTTTATCTCTTTTGCAGTATCATGATCTTGTTGATCATAAACAATAGTATAAATAATCTCTCCATCAATTAGTTTTTCCTCTATCTTTTTATCAAGAAGCATAATCTTTGGAAAGATTGAAGCTTGAGCTTTTAGCAAGACATCATCATAGCTATATGCTTGAAGGATGGTTATTAGAGCTAATAGAAGGAGAGTTATTTTTTTCATTTAAAACTCCTTTGTAAACGCTATTAGAAAATTTCTACGCTCTTGTTCATAATCTTGAGAATAAGTATTTGGCGGAGATGGAAATGTAACTTTTGTATTAAAAATATTTTTAATACTAAGTGTTAAATTGTAGTTGCATTTTTTATTTTTGTATTGTAGTGTAGAATCTAGAGTTGAGTAGGCTTTTACTTTTTCTCGAGCATCTCCTGATACTCTATCTTTTGAGCCTACATATTTGGCAATACCACTAAGCGATAAAACACTGCTAAGGTTGTAAATATAATACCCTTTAATTAGATGATTTGCAATATTAGGCAGTGACTCTTTTTTGTTTTCATCATTTATATTAGATTTTCCTGATGTATATGAGTAGTTAAGATATAGTTGATCAACAAATGAGATATGCCCTTTATATTCAATCTCAAAACCATAAATATCTGTGTCAACAACATTTCTATACTCAGGATCAGCAGATGAATTATATATTTGATTTTTATTAAGTAGATAGAAGATATTTGTCTGCAGATGGGTATCGCGAGATAATTTTTTAACATATGCAGCTTCAAACGCATTAACACGTTCAGGTTCTAGATTTTCATTACCTATTCTAGCTGTGTTATTCATCGTAAACATCTCTTGCCATGAGGCATTTCTGCGAGATTGACTATATATTGCTTTAAAAATATTATTAGTATCTAGTTGATATACCATTGATACTCTAGGCTCAATTCCTGCATCTTTATGTGAAGTTTGCTCATAATTAAATCCATAGATGAAGCTGATTTTATCATTAAATTGATATTCATCTTGTAGAGAGAAGATGAAGGTATTGCGTTTGGCATCTTTATCAAAAAATGGTAATGTATCGGTATAATCAACTAAAGCAACATCACCAGTTGATCTATTAGAAAGCTTTGATGACATATCTATAGTTTCTTCTTTTATAAAACGATAACCAGTGGTTATAACATGTTGATCTATTCCACTATATTTAATATAGGTTGATTGATATAGGGTTCTTTGTTTAGCAAAGTGTTCGCCATATATTCCATCTTGAAAAATAATGCCACTAAGATTCAAGTCATCAGGAGTTAATTTTGATTTAGAGTCAAACGTATCATATTTGACACCTGCTTTTATATCAATATTATAATTGTTGATTTTTTTATTATAACCCAACTCAAGGTATTGGCTCGGCAGTTTTACTCGATCACTCTCTTGTGGTAATGCAAGATTAATACCATAAGCACTCCCTTTGGTATGCTCAAGCATTCGTGCTTTAAGTGAAAAGTCTTTATATGTAAGGTTAAGACCTAATGAGTATTCTTCAAGCCATAATGGGGCATCCCCTGATTTAGATAGTGCTATATTGCTGGTACCAAACACACCTTGAGAGAGACCATCTGGACCAGCAGGTAGTTTTTTGTCATCTTCTTGATAGTAAAAATCTATAAATATTTTAAAATCATCTGTTTTATAAGTTTTAATAAACCCACCCATCCTATAATCGTATGAGCCGTATTTAAATACTAGTTTATCACTAGATTCAAACCCTTTAAAATTTTCTGCGTATGTTATAACATTAACAGAACCTGCATATGCATTAACTCCATCAACTTTACTTCCTGGACCTCTAACCACTTCAACTCTTTTAATCATCTCTATAGGCAGTGATAGATACTCAGAATAAGCATCAAAAAAGACATTATTAACCAGTATGCCATCTATAAAAAGTTTTGATTGACCATATGCAAGTGGATTAGAACCTCTAAATATTGGAGTTTGTGTATTTGCATTGTCTGTTGCCATATCTACACCAGGAACTAGTCCTAACGCTTCTTTGAGATTTGATACACCTAACTTTTCTAGCTCTTTTCCTTGAAATACAGAGATGATATATGGTTGATAATGCTCATTTTGTTTTGTAATTGTTGCAACTTCACTAAAGTGTTCCATATCGCTAGATAGAGATGATAATAGATCATCAGTTTTTGCACTTAAATTACTCAAGCTCATTAGCACTAATAGAGAAATAGATGAAATTTTATACTTCATGATATTTTCTCCATAATTCAATAAATTCAGGATTGTCATTTGCAAGCTGCTCTGTGTATAAAATAGATGGATAGCGTAAACCAACATGCTTATGCATTTGCTCTTCTCCTATATTAATATATGGTATTTTATAAATTCTAAGTAGTCTTAAAAAACTTTTCTCTAGTGAACCATAAGTATATTTAATCCCTAATTCCATCATTTTAATGTACAAAAGTTTTATAAAACCTCGCATAATAATTTTTGTAGTCTTGATATTTCTGTACTTATCGCCTATAAATATTCTTGACATCTCTCCGAGTTTATCTCTTTCAAATATATTTTTATTAAATATCATACTATTTTCAGTTGGGTATCCAAGTGGCGAGTTATGTACTAGCCTTACCGATGCACAAACTTCACTATTTTCATCTAATACAGCAAAATGAATTGAATAGGGGTCATATTTATCATGTTCTTTGTTATCTATAAAATTTGAATTTTTAAAATATTGAGGATAACTTTCTAAAATTATTTTGTAACGAAAGGCAAATACTTTTTCCAACATATCACAATCTGTGACTTCTAAAAATGTAAAATTCAAATTATCTCT
>WFPU01000270.1 GCA_015487435.1 Sulfurimonas sp. | reverse complement strand
TAGTATATGTATAAAGGAGACCGTATGATAGTAGCAGTAAATGAAATAGCTAAACATCCTAAAATTATTAGTGATGCAGATGAAATCATATATGTTCAAGATAAAAGAAAAAATGAACTCAAAAGCATTGTTATTCCAGCAAGCTATGAACCTTACTTACATGATGTCAAACGAACTGCTAAAATTGGCACTAAGAGGTACAAAGAGAGAGTTGTATTTTGAAATTAAAATCTGAAGTTTACTGGTTCAATTTTTGGGGTTCATTATACTCAGGTGTGGATCCCCTTATCGCAGTGCGTTATCAAATGATGGTTATGCTGATGATTTTAGGCTCATCAGGAATCTCTGTATCTATTTATCTCTCTTTACTCAAAAGTAAAACCAATATTTGATACAATCCTAAAAAGTTTATATCCATAAATGAGCAGTAATGAGTAAAAGAGTTGATATTACAGGAAAGACATTTGGAAATGTATTAATTTTAGAATATTTGCTAACAAAAAACACACATGCGATGTACAAATGTAAATGCATACTTTGTAATTCATTCATAGTAGTTTCCTATAGCAATCTAAAAAGTGGAAATACCAAAAGTTGCGCCTCTTGCGGTCAAAAAACCCATGGTATGTCAAAGCATCCTTTGTATCACAGATGGAGAGTGCTAAAAGATAGAAGAAATTTATCTGATGATTGGAAAGACCCCGTTAAGTTTATCTCTGATGTTGAGTCGACTTTTAAAGAAAAGTATTCACTAAGAAGAGTTGACAACAGTAAACCTCACTCTCTAACAAATAGTTTCTGGACAAAACCTCGTACTGATAGTCATAAAAAATGTGAAAGAGTTTATTTTACATAAGTTGTTGATTGATACTAAATAAAAATATATCTTGAATATAGAATCTCTATTTTATATCCTCAATATAGGAAATTTAGAATCTCATTATTAAATATAACTCAATAAATACTTTTTACATCACCCTCTTTGTTCATAATCTGCTCTCCCAATCTCTCACTTAACACTCTTGCCACTCTGCAGCTTGCAAGCGTAACACCACATGGTTTGGAGTTGAGTTGTTTAAAGATATCCTCATTGAGTCCATATATCTTTGAAAAATTATCAGCATTCAATATATAGAGGTTATGAATGACAGTGTTAGCCGAGATTGTCTCCCCTTTGGTCTCTTGCATCACCCTCTCCCATACAACAACGGCATAGACACTCGCTTTTACAAAAAGAGCACATTTGTGTGAGTAGCTCTTCTTCTTGCCACGCTTTACCTCATTGATCTGTTTATGGAAGTTGTTGTGTTTTTGGATAAGACGGTTGTATATCTTTGCACTTGAACCGATTCTCTCTGCCTTGCTCCACTCATCCAAGAGTGCCAGCATAAACATAGCTGTCGCATATGTTTTTATAAGAGCGTATTCTTGATCTTCTTGCATAATGTGTCACTCGTAAGGCTTTATTTTATTTATTATTATATCCAAATCGCTCTATCTTGGCATTTAGTAAAGACGAAGTACTTTAACACCCTACCCTTTTTTCTAGAATAGACTGTATAATACTCTCCTCAATATGGGAAATAAAGATGACACAACAAGAAAAAGAAGAACTAAAAAATATAATCCAAACAGAAATAACAGCACTTGCAGATGAGATTGCAAGCCTGGAGGATGTACTCAAACCAATAAAAAAAGATTGTTCCCTCGACAGTATCGATCACAAGATGCTCAAACAGGACCAAAACATCAACATCCAAAGATATGAAGTTGCCAAACAGAGACTGAACAGATTAAAAGCCGCCTATTTGAATATTGACAATACAGAGTATGGAATATGCCAAGAGTGTGAAGAGGATATCAATATAGAACGCCTCAAACTCATACCGGAATCCAAATACTGTGTTAGCTGTATGAACGAGCTTGGATTATAGAGAATGCTTTTAAAAAAACTAGAACTCCTCTTTCTTGCTACCATCATCATTGCACTTTCTCTGCTTGGATATAACTACTACAAGAGCTATTCCTTTAAACACAACCCTCTTCCAAACTCCTATCTCAAACGCATAGCAGCCAAAGAGAAAGATGTTCTTGAACATATGCAGAAAAACTTTGGATTTCAAGTGGAATTTCCTATCATCATTACAGACAAGATCCCAGGCAGACTCTATGGCCTCACATCCTATGAAAATGGTCAAATAAAAATTCTTCTCAATAAAAAGGTAATGCAGGAATCGATGGATTACATGATCGACAGCGTCATACCGCATGAATACGCCCATGCCCTGCTCTTTTATCTGCATAAAAATTCCACTGCAAATGACGGACACTCCAAACTTTGGAGACAGACCTGCCAAAAACTCGGTGGTAAGGATTGCAGACAGTATGTCAACCAACAAGAGATCATCCTCTCAAAACTTCCCTTCAAGGTACAATGAGATGGCAATAGATTACGAGTTTGAAGAGGATATCGAACCCACCTGGCTTACCAAACAGAGAGAGGATGCCAAACTTGCAGAAGCAGCCTACAATGAAAACGAGAAGCCTCTCTACAAAGAGGGAGACCAACTTGGTAACTTTCTCTTCATTCGCTACAATAAAGCGAAGAATCGCGCTACATTTGCCTGTCAGGAGTGTGGCAGAAAGTTCACCTATAATATCTATGCTATAAAGAATAAAAAAAGATGCAAGTGGTACAAGTTCCATGATAAAACAACAAAAC
>WFPU01000269.1 GCA_015487435.1 Sulfurimonas sp. | reverse complement strand
TTGAAGATTCTCCATCTTCACCGCCCCATCTATTTTTTTCAGGTTTTGTCCTTATTACCTCTTTTAAAATATCTGTAGCAGCTTTAATATCATCATCTTTTATAGACTCAGCAATACTAAGTGCTTCATCAAAATAAAGACAAGGGATAAGTTTACCCTCAGCAGTCAAACGGATACGATTACATTGTTTACAAAAATCATCTTCATATGGTTCAATGATGCCAAATCTATAACCATCATCCATTGTATAATAATGAGACGGGGAACTTCCATCAAATCCATCATCGCTAAAGTTGTATTTTTTACCTAACAACTCTAAAAGTTCAGGAGATTTTAGACCTTTTATTTTAGCTTTAGCATGTGCGTTTTCCATATACTCTATAAACCTTATAGACATATGTTTTTCTTTACAATACTCTAAAATATCAATAATCTCTTCAGAATTTACACCAACCATCGGAACCATATTTACTTTTACTTTTAGACCAACTCTAAGAGCTTCATCAACACCAGCTAAAACATTTTTTAGTACATCTTTTCCTGCAATATCAAGCGCTACTTCTGGTTTTAAAGTATCAATACTTACATTTATACGCTTAAGCCCTGCATTTTTTAGCTTTTGTGCTGTACCTTTGAGTAAAAAAGCATTTGTAGTCATTGCTAAATCTATACTTGGCTTATAGTCATATATCATCTTTATGAATTGGTCTAGCCCCTCTCGCAGTAGTGGCTCACCACCAGTTATGCGGATCTTATTCACGCCCTCGTCAACTGCAACTTTTATAAACTCAAACAGCTCTTCAAATGAAAGTAAGTTTTCTTTTGGAACCCAAGAAAAAGGTTTTTCAGGCATACAATAATTACATCTAAAATTGCAACGCTCTGTAACTGATATACGGAGGTAATCAACCACTCTATTATAACTATCTATTAACATATATATTCTTTATTTTTATCTAGGAGATTATACACAAACTTTACTTAGAGAAATGAAAATACGGATTTTTTAAGAGGGATTATAAATATTCTCAAGCGAGTGCTTGAGAATAAGGAAGTTAGTAGAAATAAATATTAAAATTTATAATCTACACCAACCCATAATTTACTAACATCGTTAGTTTTTACAGAAGAATCACCAGCTGAAAAACTTGCATATTTGATAAGACCTTTAAGATCTTTTACCCCAGGGATAGCATTAACATATACAACATCAATTTCAGAACCTAAATCAGTAGTAGTACCAGTACCTACTTGCTTAGACATATCTTTATCAGATGTAAATACATGGTATTTAACTAAAAGCTTACCAAAATCTTTTGTTTTATATCCAATACGAACATTTAAGTCATTTAAACCTTGAGTTGGTGTAGATAAAAATTGATCAGCCCAACCATTAAATCCATGATTTGTACCTAATGGAGTTGAAAATGCTGTTTCTGTACCTGTACCATCTGTTCCACTTTGTGCTTCATAGTTAATACCAAGGATAACATTAGAGATATTTGTACCTAAATCTATGTTATAGTAGCTAGCATCAGCTTTTGCTACAACGCCATATGTCTCCATAGTAGCATCTGATTGCATAGCATACTCTGCACGATAGCTAACTTTTGTACCAACATCAACTTTACCAGTTAAAGCAACACCATAGGTATCATGGATAGAACCTAATAAATAACCATAACCTGTTACTTTTAGCTCTGGCATAACTGCATATGCAGCGTGTAATAACACTGAATTTGTCTCTGTAGTTTTTACTCCACTAACACCTGCGTAACCATAAACATATGCTGCAAGAACACTTAAGTTTTCTATACTGCTATTTGCAGCATATACAGTATCGTAAGAACGCTCTAGTTGTCTCCAACCAACAGTTCCTATAAATCTTTGGTTATCAAGATTTATGTTTGAACGACCGATATGTAGAGTAGTGTCACCAGTTGTATAGCTGATAGAAGCTTCTGAAAGCATTGCATCTTGTGGGTCAAGTACTGTTGCATATGCGGTATTGTTTGCTGAATCAGCATGACCATTCGCTCCAGAATTGAAATCATTTACAGTTAAATTAGTTACACTGATAATACCAACGCTAGCATTAAGACCCTCAACTTCAAAAAGTCCACCATTTACAGTAAGCTTAGTTCTAGCAGTAAATGCATTAGCATCTTTAGTTGCTGTATTTCCATCATCAACATTCTCGAAACGAGGACGAATTTGACCACTCACTTTAACATCACTAAGAACACTCACACCATCTGCTGCTTGAGCACTTACAGCACCAAATCCACTCATCATAGCTACTGCTAAAGACATTTTTACGATTTTTTTCATATTTAATTCTCCTGTTTTGTTTTAAAAATCATATAGTTGTAATAGAATCAACTATTTAACTATCTAATTTATTAAATATCAACACAATTGTATATCAGTTAAAATTAATTTAACTTTAAACTATGTACTTAATTTACAAATTGTGTGATTTTGAGCATATTTCATAGTTATATTGACTACAAATAGGTTAAATAGCTTCTTTTTAAGATTTATATTATCCTCTAGTTCGCTATAATTAGACCATGAGATTTAGAAATATTAAGCACAATTCTGCAAAAAACAACAATAAGCATGAAAAAAAAACTAAAGCAAAATATGCAAAAGCACCAGATCGTATAAAAGCATTCATAACAGATCTGTTTATGATATATATGCCTATACTATATATAACAACTTATCTTTTTATGGATGGCAAGGATGATTTTCTCTCATCAGATATAGCTCCACTTTTAGCTGTTAGTATCTATGGTATTATATATACTATCTTCGTTAATAAACGAGGACAGACCCCAGGTAAAAAAGCTTACGAAATTAAAATAGTAGATGCTCGAACTGGAGAAAATCTTAGCATTGCAAAATCATTTTGTAGATTTGTAATGTTTTTAGTTACTGCTTTTTCATTAATAGGTCTTCTTCTACCATTTTACAGAAAAGACAACAAGGCGTTACATGATTTAATTTGTGGGAGTGTTGTTATTGTAGCTTCTAAGGGATTAAAAAGTTAGATTCCGTGTCAAGCACGGAATGACGGAGTGTACGAATTTTTCGTCATTTTGAACTTATTGCTTCGTTTGAACTTACTATGTCATTCTGGACTTATTGCGTCATTCTGGACTTTTTTCGTCATTCTGGACTTGATCCAGAATCTAACACTTAAACTAACGATAGTTAGTCCTACTTATAGCTGGCACATAATGAGGGTCTTTACCTTCAACACTCCATAACTTTTTACTTAAAGCATCTATAGATTCAAAAAAGCTTTCATCCATAGTATCTAAAAAATCTACTTCACTAAAACTTTTTAAAAGTACCTCTTTTTCTTTCTCAAAATTTAGATTAGTATTTTCTTTTAAAGGTAAATCTAATATTTGCTTGGTTGAGATGTTTGCTAAAAGCCAAAGAGCTATAAATTCGCTACTGAATTTATTTAAAACATTAGATGTAAACTCTTCAAAATTTTTCTCAGAGCTTTGCTCATAAAGCTTAATTATAAGTGATAGCGTATCGTTTAGATGTATATATGGCACCATTGGAAATACAGTTTTTCCTACACTTGTACCATCTGTATGAACTGCACCCAAAAACACTCTAGAACCACCCTCTGTATCTCCAAAGTTTTGAGTTTTTAAGCCTATTAGACCAATATCAGTATGACAATGTCTTGCACAACCTTTTGAACAACCAGAAAAACCAACTTCGATTGAATGCTCTTTTATTTTTGAGAGTGGAATATAAGAAGTTTCATCTTTGATACTCCATGATGAATAAGGACATAAATTTCCAGCACATGCAACTACAGTGGAACTTTCTTTTGGAGACTCAAAGGGAACTGTATCATCTTTTAATCCCATTAAGTATATATTATGGTCTACTCCTAGACGAATCTCTGCATCATTATCAAATGCGAATTTAGATATTTTTTTCATCTCATCAACATCTAGTCTTGCAAAATCTGTTTGATAGCAAAATGCAAAAGTGCCATCTTTTAATAATTCATGATTTGAAAATATTACCTTTTTAGCTTGTAACTCTCCAGCACTTTGAAATTTTTGTTTATACTCTCTTTGGATATGGGCTTTTAAACCATCCATACCAATATCTTCTATAGTATTAACTATACGTGTTCTTGAGCGCATTAGACGAGAACCATGCAAATAAAAAGCTTCCACTAAAGCTTTAAAAAAATTTATTACTTCATCTTTTTTTAAAAATATGTCTGCATCTTGAGCTACTTCTGTGTTTTTTCCACCAAGATAAACATTAAAACCAAAAATGTCATCTTTTTTTGCAAGTGCAAAATAAACATCATTAGCAAAAAGTGATGTTACATTTGCAGAATTTCCAGATATTCCAACAGATACTCGTCTTGGCAGCATCCCAACATAACGAGGGTTTTGGAGTATAAAGTCTTGCATCTCTTGTACAATAGAATAGGTCTCTATCTCTGCGTACTTTCCAATCCCATCATAAACATCTGATACAATATTTCTGATATTATCACCAAAGCTTTGCCATGTTGTAAGACCACAAGAATTAAGTTTTTTCCATACATCATGAACATCATCAACATCAAAATTATGAAGTTGTATACCACCACGAGCAGTTAAAACTACTGTAAGATCATATTGCTCAACTACATCAGCAATATAAGAAAACTGCTTAGCGCTAACTCTTCCAGAGGGCACTCGAAGTCGTATAGTAAATTCATCTTCTAAAAAATCAACATTAAAAATACCAAAATCTTGAAGATAAAACCTATCCCCCTCCCCTAAACTTTCAAAATCAATAGATTCAAACTCTTTAAAATAATCAATAGGTCTAAGTCTGGCTTTATACTTTTCTCTTTTATTTAGCTGATTTTCTATCTCTTCGTTTTGTGTCACTTCTAACTCCAAATTTTTTCTAAAGCGTATTTTATCTAAATATATATTTTTGTATTATTAATTAATAGGGTTAGTAAGGGTTAGATTCTGAATCAAGTCCAGAATGACGGTAGGTGTTCGGAGTTACGATGGTTGTTTAGAATGACAAAATTATCGTCATTCCAAACTTGATTTGGAATCTAGTTTAGAAGAAGATTTTTGCCTCAAAAAGAGGCAAAACTTTAGGATGAAAGATTATTTTAAATCTCTCCACACCTCTTTTTTCCATAGAATTGCAAGAATTGCAAGTAATATAGAGAAATATATAACATATGTACCTATAGTATCTCTTTGCTCTCTTTTTGGATCAGCTGAGTCGAACATATATGTAATTATTTTTTCAGCACTTTGTGCATTTACACCTACACGAGGCATAGCCGTACCTTCTAAATAACTTTGTGGATCTTCAATAAAATTTCTTGCTCGAGTTTCTCCACGAGCAAGTGCTTGCATAGATAAGTCAGGTGGTAATTTACCCATATAAGCTTTTAGCGAATCTTGATATTCTAACACTTTAAGATCATAAGTTAAAGACTCTATTTCAGTTTTAAAGCTAGGCTTAGGACCAAGTTCAGTCCAGTTTAAATATTTCATGCTGTGACATCTAGCACAAGCATTTTCATATGCCATCTCAGGAGTTAACTCATCTTGAGATACTGCAATAGACTGAAAATATGCAATCATATCTGCTACCTCTTGATCAATATCTCCACCCATTCCATAAAATGGAACCATTGGATGCATTTTTCCACTCTCTGGTGTAAACTTATGCTCAACTTTAAGAGCCTGAGCTGGGTTTTTAATAAGAGCAGCTAAAAATTTAGCATCATATACAACACCTGAGTTACTTAAATCTGGTGGATTTACACCATAACTACTTGCAGCAGTTACAGCATCCATAGTAGCTGGAATATCTGCTACAGTAATAGAGTGACATCCTGTACATCCGCCATTAACCACTAAATCTTTACCGCGAGTTGCATCGCCTTTTTTAGACATTACACCTTTTGTAGCTTCATCTAAATCTGAATACGCAAACTGTTTACTATCTACTTGTTTATGCATTACACCGTGAGCATAAGGCTCAACTAACCAATATGTAACTAGCGTAAAAAATATAACTACAGCTAATATTTTCAATTCTTTCATTATATGCTCCCTACGCTTTTTTTTCGTTTTTAGTTATGAATGGTAGTGCTAACCACATAACAATAAATAGCAATGCTGATATTAAACCAAGTGTACTATACATACCTTCTGGAGGTAATTTACCAAGCGCCGTTAAGGCTATCATATTTCCAAGCATTAACCAGAACCAATACTTAAACAGTCCACGACGAGATGCTGGAACTGTATTTGGACTTCTATCTAACCAAGGTAATAGTAAAAATATAACTTGTGCAAAACCAAACGCTATTAGACCAATATTTACAGAGAATGGTCTTAAAATTTCATATGACCATAAGAAATACCACTCTGGATATATATGAGCAGGGGTTACAAGTCCATCTGCTGGATCAAGATTAACTGGATCTAGTGCAAATGTATAGTGAAAGAACACTAAATAAAAGAAAAATATTAAAAATATTGCAAGAACCATTATATCTTTAGACATAAAGTCATTTGCAAATCTCATAACTTTTGAACCTTTTTTGTCACCATCTAAATATTTTTTAGATTCAGCTTCAAAATCAATCTCTTCACCATCTTGATTATTTACATGTGGAATACGAAGAGCTGCAAAATGAAGACCAATAAGTCCCATAATAGCTAATGGTAATAAAAAAACATGTAACATAAAGAATCTGTTCAAAAATGCTTGACCAGGAACATAATCTCCACGAATCCATTCAACTAAGCCATTAAACTGTAAATCACCAAGTGAAAATATGTTTGTAATAACCATACCAGCCCAGTAAGACATTTGCCCCCAAGGTAACATATATCCAGAAAATGCTTCAGCTGAAAATGTTATAAATAACAACATACCAGTTACCCAAATCATTTCACGACCTTTTTTATAAGAGCCGTAATAGATAGCCGTAAACATATGTATATAGATAATCAAAAATGTAACCGATGATGCTACTGCATGAATATGTCTCCAAAGCCAACCAAAATCAACTTCACTCATAATTGTATAATTTACACTAACAAATGCTGTATCAACATTTGGTTGATAATACATAAGTAAAAATATCCCTGAAATTACTAACAGCGTAAATAGAACTGCTAAAATCATACCCATTGCCCATAAAAAATTGATATTTTTTGGAATCCAATACTCAGATGCCATAACTTTTTCAACTTTTTCAATTGCTAATCTTTGGTTTAACCAATCTTTAACACTTGTTGCTTTTGTAAAATTTGCCATTTATCCTCCTTTTTTACAGCGTAATGCCATTATCTTTCAAAGCTTGCCACTCTGGACCTACTTCGCCTAGAATAAGATTATTTCCATCAATTTTAAATGGAGGTATATCTAATCCACGCGGTGCTGGAAGTTTTGTTACAAGACCAGCTGAATCGAATGTAGCACCATGACATGCACATAAAAAATATTCTTCTTTTTGCTTATAAGCAGGTATACAACCTAAATGTGTACATAAACCGATAGCTACCATGTAGCTAGTTCCATTTACAACAATATCTCTAGCTGATTGTTCCTCAGTCTGCTTTGCAACCATCTCTGCAGATTTTTTCATAACAAAAATAGGTTTCCCTCTCCATTGCTCTGTCACCATCTCACCTACCGTAAATACAGACATATCTAATGTTGTAAAACCCGCTGCTTTTACACTTGGAAGTGGATCCCAAGTTTTTTTCATAGCTACTAAAGAACCAATCGCACCTAAACCTGCAACGGCACCTAATGCTTTCCCCATAAACCCTCTACGACTACTTTCTTTCATGCTCACTCACTTATTGTGAAATTTAAAGGACTATTATATACTAACTTATTCTTTATTTTTTATAAAAGATGTAAATTTGATAGATTCTTTTGAAGAGGTTGATAAATATTCCCATCTATGCTCCCCAGTACGGCTTCTATTAGAGTTTTATTAAAGTTTTGTATTATAGGAATATTTAATAATTTATAAAGGTTAGCAAAGTCATCTGGATAATCTGCTCTTTGAAGATATATTGGTTTTCCACCAGATGCTAAACACTCTAAAACCGCCTGTGGAGAGGATGTAATAAGAACTTCCGAAGTTGTTATTACCTCATCATAATCTTCAAATTCATGAAATTTTTTAAATTTAGTTTTTAGCATCTCTTCATAGTCAAGGAAGTAATAAAAACCTAACAATAATTCAGCATCTAAACCATCTAATATATCTAAATTTTTCTCTAAATCTTTTTCATAATCATCATCGCCAAAAAAGAAAGAAAGTTTTATAGTTTTTGGAGTTTGCACAAAGTATTTTTTATCTACAACTGGTTTAGAATTATCTATCTGCACAAATTTTGAAAAATATTGTTTCATATCTTCAAGCATTATAGGGTTAGCTTCATCAGAATCAAATATAAGTCTATCCCCATGATCTGTAATTTGTGGAATGTTTCTAACTACATCTATCCCCACACATAAATCTACTCCAAAATGTCTAGCCTCATGTGCTATACGAAAGTCTGAACATAAAAGTGTAATCTCCATCTCTTTTTGAAGTTCTTTGACTATAGCCACAGCCCTTCTAAATCTATCGAGACCTATTCTGTGTCCCGTGTGTACGTAGTAAAAGTTTTTCATTATTTTCCTTCTTAGATTCTAAATGCCCATAGGAAATACCATTGGGGTGCAAGTTCACAATGACGAATTTTTTTTGTCATCCTCAACTTGACTGGGAATCTCTTTTCTTGTTTTTAGCTATTTTTATATATATGTGAAGTATCTCTATAGCAGCTGGAGTTATCCCGCTGATTTGAGATGCTGCTTGAAGTGTTGGAGGATTAAATTTCTCTAGTTTTTCAACTATCTCATTTGACAAACCACTTACATTTTTAAAGTCAAAATCTTCAGGGATATTGATTTTAAGGTATTTCTTCATCTTTTGTATCTCATCAGCTTGTTTTTTAATGTAGTTAAAGTATTTGCCCTCTATTAATATCTCCTCTTTTATATAATCACTATATTTATCTAATTCAGGAATTAGTTTAACCATTTTATCAATATCAAAAGTTTTACGAGCAACAAGTTGTTGAGCATTTTGAATATCTTTTATTTTTTCTTCACCTATAGATTCTAAAAATGTATTAAACTCTTTGTTTGGTGTAAACCTACTACTTAACAATAACTCTAGTCCATCTTTAATTTGTTTATCTTTTTGTTTTATACTCTCATAATATTGATCTGATAAAAGACCTAATTTATATCCATATCCACTAAGTCGTCTATCGGCACTCTCTTCACGAAGTAAAAGTCTATACTCAGCCCTACTTGTAAACATTCTATATGGCTCATTAGTTCCTTTAGTTACCAAATCATCTATCAAAACACCAATGTATGCTTCATCTCTGCGCAATACTAATGGCTCTTTGTTTTGCAATGATAAACTTGCATTAATACCAGCCATAAGCCCCTGAGCTGCTGCTTCTTCATATCCTGTAGTTCCATTAATCTGACCAGCACAATAAAGTCCACTTATTTTTTTTGTCTCTAACGAGTGTTTTAATTCACGAGGGTCTACAAAATCATACTCTATGGCATAACCATAACGCACTATCTTTGCATTTTCTAAGCCCTTTACTGACTTAATCATATCTCGTTGAACCTCTGGTGGTAATGAAGTTGATAATCCATTTATATAACACTCTGTATTGTCCATTGTTTGTGGCTCTATGAAAAGATGGTGTCTGTCTTTATCTGCAAATTTACTAACTTTATCCTCAATAGATGGACAGTATCTTGGAGATTTTCCCTCTATTTGACCAGTAAAAAGTGGCGCTCGATAAAAATTTGAAGAGATAATTTCATGAGTCACTTCGTTTGTATAAGCTATATAACAAGGTAGTTGTTTTTTAGTTTCACGAAATTTTTTCCTATCTGTTCTAAAAGAAAAAGGATTTGGTAAGAAATCTCCACCTTGCTCATCCATAATTGAAAAATCAATAGTTGAACTATCAAGTCTGGCACAAGTGCCCGTTTTTAATCTATCTAAGTTTAACTTTGCATCATTTTTAAGTGATGCACTTAAACCTTCGCTTCTCTCTTCTCCATAACGACCAGCTTTTTTTTGCACCTCTCCTACATGGATTATTCCATTTAAAAAAGTACCTGAAGTTATGATAACCTTAGGTGCAAGATACTCATTTAAAAGATCTGTTTTTACACCCTTTACAACATTTGCTTCTATAATTAAAGATTCAACTGTTTCTTGAGTTAGATTTAGATTTGGAGTATTTAATATGATATTTCTGGCAATTATACGATATTTATCCATATCAATTTGCGCACGACTTCCACGAACTGCTGGACCTTTAGTTTGGTTAAGTACACGAAACTGAATACCAGCTTTATCAGTAATAAGCCCCATCTCACCACCAAGTGCATCTAGCTCACGCACTAGATGACCTTTTGCAAGACCACCTATAGCAGGGTTACAACTTGTAGCTCCTACATTTTCAGCAAGCATTGAGATTAAAATGGTTTTATTTCCCATTCTAGCTGATGAAAGTGCTGCTTCAACACCAGCATGACCACCACCAACTACTATTACATCATAATTCATTTTTATCCATTTTTTAGATTCCAAATCAAGTTCAGAATGACACTTTGTTATTTCAAACTTGACACAAATCGTCATTCCAAGCTTGACTTGGAATCTAAATTTTTATCTTTATCGAATTTTATCATTTTTAAGTATAATTTGCTCTATAAAAGAAAAAAGATTATATAAGATATTTAATTATTAAGGATATAACATTTTTACAGGATTAATAAGAGAGATTGCAACAGTTAAAAAC
>WFPU01000268.1 GCA_015487435.1 Sulfurimonas sp. | reverse complement strand
TCACTTGGCACGCAACACAGAGACAATTAAACAAAATTAGACTTCATGAACAAAAAGAATATATTTTAGCAAAGATTGAAGAAGCACAAATTAGACGCAAAAAATATCCAACTTCTATGCAACCAAATATCAAAGAGAGTGTTGGTGGTCTTAGGGATTCACACCTTATTTTTTGGATAGCACAGACTATTTATGGAGTAAGTACTTTACGAGATTTAAGTGGTGATTTATTTAGTGATGAAGAGTATAAAGAGTATCGTATAGCACTAGAGCTTCTGTTTCGTGTTAGAAGTTCTCTTCACATCATAGCTAACAAACAAGAGGACAGGCTTTTACTTGAGTATATGCCACAAGTCACTAAGATGTTAGGGTTTTCAAACACTCAAAAAATGGCTTCTAAGGTTTTAGCAGCGCAATGGAGGATTAGTAATTTCACACAAATCTTTGTTAAAAAAATGGTTCGTCCATATATAGAAGATTCAACTCTTATAAGTAAATTTAGACATAACCGTATTCAAAAAGGAATTTATGAGTTAGATGAGAGACTTTATGCATCTTATAACCTGAAAACTTTGCCAATATCTGAACTCTTAAAAATACTTATCAATTTAGATGATAAGTTTTACCATTTTGATGCTGGATTTTTGAATCAATTTACATATGCAAAAATTTCACATTCATCTAAAAACGATATATATATACTTCTCAAACAATTATTGCAAAAAAAACATATTTTCAGCTTTTTAAAACTATTTTACGATGCTGGAATCCTGCATGAATTGTTTCCAAATTTTAGAAAAGTTATGCATATGCCACAATTTGATGGTTATCATCATTATCCTGTAGATATTCACTCTATAAAATGTATAGAAGCACTTGAAGATATTAAAGAACCACATATAAAAGATTTATTTGATAAATTAAGTGACGATGAAAAACTAATTTTAAAAATCGTTGTTCTATTCCACGATACAGGAAAAGGGCGTAAACAAGACCATAGTGAGGTTGGGGCTAAACTTATACTTCCTTTTCTTATAAAATTAGGCTTAAATGATGAACTTATTGAACGCTCAGTATTACTTGTAAAACATCATGTAAGTATGAGTGATGTTGCCTTTAAACAAAATATTCACAATGAAAAAACTTTATATAAATTTATGTCAAAAATCAAAGATGAAAAAAATCTAAAACTCTTGTACATCTTAACTTATGCAGATATTAACGGAGTTGGTGGAAATGTTTACAACTCATTTAACTCTAAACTTTTACTTGATTTATATAATTCTTCTCTTGAAATTTCTCAAAATAACGATAGAATTACCGATGCAACTAAGAGATTAATAATTGAGAAAAAAGTTAAAAATAATCCTGCTTTTGCTACGTTAACTAGATCGTTACAAAAAAAATTATTAAGTATTGAATCAAATCTATTTTTCTTTAAACACACACCTATAGATATTATTAAAATTGTTGCAAAAGCCAAAGAGACAAAAAATTATCAATTTTCAGTGCATAACGATAAAGCATTAAGTATTGAAATATATAGAAAAGTTCCACTAAATCTTGGTTTTTTACTTGGAGTTCTAAGTCATTTAGATGTTGGAAGTATGGAGATTATTACACTTTTTGATGATATAAAGTATTTTAAAATTGAGTTTAAACAAAATGTTGATGGAAGTGAACTAGAAGAAGTTCATGATATCATAGATGCAGCTTTTGACATGGATAGACAAGTAAATATTCGTAAAGCTGACATAAAAAGAGATGAGATAACTATAGATTGTGAGCATTCGCTAACCCATGCAGAGATAAATGTAAATACTAAAAATCAAATTGGCTTACTTGCATATATGATGGATTGTTTTGAAAAGCTAAACATAAATATAGTTACAGCAAAGATTCATTCCACCAAACATAAAGTGCGAGATAGCTTTTTGATGGACAAAAAAAACGATATATGCAATAATGTCACAAAAATATATGCACTTTTAGCAAACGGAGATAAATAATGTGTGGAATAGTTGGATACCTAGGTAACAAAAACACTAAAGAAATTTTGCTCTCTGGATTAAAAGAGTTAGAGTATCGTGGTTATGATAGTGCTGGAATTGCTGTTTTACAAGATGGAGAGTTTTCAAACTACAAAGCTGTTGGTAAATTAGTTAATTTAGAAGAAAAAACTAAAAATTTTATTACCGATAAATTTGCCATAGGAATTGGTCATACCAGATGGGCGACACATGGAAAACCAACTGAACTTAATGCTCACCCACACTTAGGGGAATCTTCTTATGTAGTTCATAATGGTATTATTGAGAACTATGCTGAGTTAAAACAAGAGCTCCAAAAAGATGGTATTAAATTTTTAAGCCAAACAGATACAGAAGTTATAGTCCATCAATTTGAGAAAAATTTATTAGCTTCTGGTGATGAATTTGAAGCATTTAGTAAAACTATTTCAGAGTTAGAGGGTGCTTATGCAACTCTAATCGTTACAAAATCGCTTCCAGATACTATCTTTTTTGCAAAACATGGCTCACCTATGCTAGTTGGTGTAAACGATGAAAACGAGAAATTTTTTGCATCATCTGATTCTCCATTAATTGGTCTCGCAAAAGAGGTAAACTATTTTGAAGATGGTGATTATGGTTATGTTACAAAAGGCGAGTTAGTTATTTTTGATAAAGATGGAAATAAATCAAAACCAAACTTTTCACAACTCTCAACAGATAAACTCTCAGCACAAAAAGATGGATATAGATTTTTTATGGAAAAAGAGATTTATGAACAAAGTGATGTAATTGCAGATACTTTACTTGGAAGATTATCAGATGAAGAGATTATGTTTGATGAGATAGATAAAAATCTTTTTAATGGGATTAACGAGATAAAATTATGTGCATGTGGTACATCTTACCATTCAGCTCTATCAGCTAGCTATTTATTTGAGCGATATTCAAAAATAAGATGTAGTGTAGAGATTGCAAGTGAATTTAGATACCGCTCACCAATAATGTCTAAAGATACTCTTTTTGTAGTAATCTCGCAAAGTGGCGAAACAGCAGATACTTTAGAGACTTTAAAGATGGCAAAAAAAGCTGGACTTAGAACTTTAGTTATTTGTAATGTTGATAATTCTTCTATGGTTAGATTAGCTGATGCTTGTATATTAACTCGCGCTGGGATTGAAAAAGGTGTCGCTTCAACTAAAGCTTTTGCAACTCAAGTTACAGTTTTTTGGATGTTAAGTCTATATGTAGCAAAACTTAGAAATTCACTCTCTCGTGATGAGTTAAAACATCAAATACACCTTCTTCGTGAAATTCCAGTTGCAACAATAGTAAGTGATGATATGCATGAACGCATAAAAAGATTATCTAAACGCTATCTACATGGGCATGGATTTTTCTTTATTGGTCGTGATATATTTTTCCCTTTAGCTCTTGAGGGTGCTTTAAAACTAAAAGAGATTTCATATTTACATGCTGAGGGTTATCCAAGTGGCGAGATGAAACATGGACCTATTGCCCTTGCTGATCCTGAACTTTTTACTATAGCCCTGCTCCCTGAGCATCTTTTATATGAAAAATCAAAAAGTAATGTAGAAGAATTGAGTGCAAGAGATAGTACAATTTGTGCAATTAGCTCAAAAGAATTTGATAAAGCTGATGATTTTATAAAAATAAATTCATCTAAAGATTATATGTTAGAGTTTTTTGAGATGATGATAGCTGTTCAACTTTTATCATTAGAGATATCTATAAGACTCGGAAATGACGTAGATATGCCTAGAAATTTAGCAAAAAGTGTCACTGTGGAATAATTGTGATATTTATACAATAATTCAATCTATATTAATTTATTATTAGCTACTATTTTAATATTTTATATTAAATTTTATAATAAGTGATTATTCTAATGCACACCAAAACAAGGCTTCTTGTCGTCGTTACATTAATGTTGCTAGGCTTAGCAATAGCAACAACAATAAATGTATCTCTAAACTTCAGAGATTACAGTATTAAGAGTGCTGTAGAAAAAGCTAAACTAACTGCTACTGTTGTAAAAGATGGATTGACTGCACATATGGTTCATGGAATAATGGATAAAAGACAGTTTTTTCTTGACCAAGTATCTGCTAATGACGACATTAAAGCATTATGGATAGTAAGAGGTAAAAAGGTAATTGACCAATACGGAGAGGGTTTTAATACTGAAACCCTTAGAGATGCTATTGACGCAAAAGTTTTAAAAACTGGAAAAATGCATAAAGAGGTTATTGAGAGTATAGATAATATATACCTTCGTGTAACTATACCATTTATAGCTACTTCTCATATTGGTAATCCAAATTGTATAAATTGCCATAATGTTAATCGAAAAGATACGCTGGGTGCTATTAGTATGAAATATGATATTAGCACTATGCGTACTAATAGTTTTTTTACTATATCAAAAATTCTTGCTATCAATCTTTTATTTATAGTTGTAGCTTTATTCCTTATAAACTATTATATAACACCGTTTTTAAAGATGTTTGCTAATCTTCAAGAGGGGATTAAAAAAGCATATACTGGTGATTTTACACATAGGTTTAAATCCAAAGCAGGTGGTGATGCTGATAAAGTAGTTGAGCAATTAAACATTTTATTTGAAAAAATGCAAGAAACATTTGGTGAAATAAAAATCAACCTAAGTACCTTTATACCTGGAGGCTCAGTATCTAGTAATGACCCTCTACATGAAGCTAAAACCATTATTCGTGAGTTATCTGATATTTATAAATTCAAAAAAACTATAGAATTAGATGAAAATAAAATTTTAATTTATGAAAGAATAAAAGATATTTTAGAGATAAAATTTAATTTAAAGCATTTTTCAATATATGAAATAGACAATAAACACAATAGTAGAAAGTTAATATATATGACTGATGAAAATGCGGATATCTGTTATAATGATAGTTTAAATGAAGATGCAATAAGGTGTCGTGCATATAGAACCAATTCTAATGTAATCTCTACAGAGTTTAAAAATTTGTGTAATGAGTGCAAAGCAAGTAATATAGAGTATTTATGTATACCATTTAATATAAACGAAGATGCTTCTTTAATTATATCTATAACAGCAAAAGATAAAGATGAAATTAATACCTTCGCTTCATATATTACAAGTATTAAAAACTATCTTGAAGCTGCTAAACCTGTTATTGAAAGTCGCATTCTGATGGAAAAACTTCATGATACCTCCCTTCGAGATGGGATGACAAACCTATACAATAGGAGATTTTTAGAAGAATTTATAGACCAAATTATGAGTCAAGTTCAAAGAGAGGAAAATACATATCATATTATGATGATTGATGTTGACTTCTTTAAAATGGTAAATGACACTTACGGACATGATGTTGGGGATAAAGTTATAATTGAGCTTGCCAATATTTTAAAAGAAAATATTCGTGATGCTGATTTAGCTATCCGTTATGGAGGAGAAGAATTTATTGTAATGCTTCACAACGCAACAGATCAAGGCGCTTTACATGTTGCCAATAAAGTTCATTTAGCCTTTGCTAAATTAGTATTTGATGTTGGTTCTAATGAAAAACTACAAAAAACTATAAGTATTGGAATATCAAAATTTCCAACTGATGGTGATACTATTTGGAAATGTATTAAGTTTGCAGATATTGCACTTTATGAAGCTAAAAATACTGGTAGAAATAAGATTATTGAATTTAAGCCAGAGATGTTGAGCAAAGATATGGAATCTAATCCTGACTACTAAATATTCCATATGTTCAAGACAATGGCAAAACAAGAAGTTTAGTGAGGAAGCGCACTATAGTGCGTGACGAGCGTAACGACGCAGAAGATACGTCGCTATTTGAATTTTGTGTTATAGGTCTTACTCTACATTGAACAAGCAGATACTCCAGGAGGTGTGTTTGGCTGTACTGCACTGTTATCAACCCCACCATCTGCATTGATCTTTTCTATCTGTGCCCAAATGGATTGTGCAGCACTGACATATCTTTTTGAACTCTCAGAACTTGGGTTTACAAAAGTAATCGGTTTACCTTCATCTCCACCAGTACGGATACTTGGTTCTATTGGAATCTCAGCAATTATTTTAGTATCAAATTCATCCGCCATTGGTTGAGAGGTACCCTTACCAAAAATATCATAAAGAACTCCAGTGTCTGGTGCGATAAATCCACTCATATTCTCAATAATTCCAGCAATAGGAATATTTAGTTTTTTAAACATATCTAATGAACGACGAGAATCATCTAGTGATACACCTTGAGGCGTAGTTACAGTTAAACCAACAGTTACTGGTACACTTTGAGCTAAAGTAAGTTGTGCATCACCAGTCCCTGGAGGCATATCTATAACTAATATATCAAGTTCTGACCAAAGGATATCGCGTAAAAATTGTTCTATCGCTTTCATAATCATAGCACCACGCCACATAAGTGATTGACCCTCTTGCATTAGTGAACCCATAGACATCATCTCAACGCCATAAGCTTTAATTGGAAGAACTTTATTTCCATTTACCTCTGGCTTAATATCTGAAACACCCATCATACGGGGGATATTTGGACCATAGATATCAGCATCTAAAAGACCCACTTTTTTGCCTTGTTGTGCAAGGGCTATAGCAATATTTACAGATGTAGTTGATTTTCCAACTCCACCTTTTCCAGAACTTACCATCAAGAAATTTTTAACTTGTGGAGCTATATTTTTACCTTTAGATGAAGACTCCTTAGGCATTTGAGGAGATTTAATGTTTACAACTACTTTACCAGCAGATACTGCTTTTAATTCTCTTGTTGCATCATCAATAATTTGTTGTGCTACTTCTGGAGCTGAAGAAGTTATATCTACTGTAAAACTTACGTCAGTTGCATCTATTTTTATATCTTTTACAAAACCAAAAGTTACAATATCCTTTGTAAAACCTGGATACATAACTTTTGATAAAGCAGAGTTTACTATTTCATTAGTCATTTTTTTTCCTATATTTTTTATTCTAGATCCTGAATCAAGTTCAGGATAACGAATAAGTTCAATACTTCGTCATTCCAAACTTGATTTGGAATCTATTTTTAGATTTTAATTTTTATGCGTTTGCTTTAGCTTCTTGAGCTATTTTTTCAATTGCTTCTGGATTATCCATAATATCCTGAGAGATTTTATATGAGCAAAATTTAGGTCCGCACATAGAACAAAACTCTGCTTCTTTAAATACATCTTGAGGTAGAGTTTCATCGTGATATTCACGAGCACGCTCACCATCAAGTGCTAATTCAAATTGTTTTTCCCAGTCAAATGCATACCTTGCGTCACTCATAGCATCATCAATATCTCTCGCACCTTTACGACCACGAGCAATATCAGCAGCATGAGCAGCAATTTTATAAGCGATGATACCCTCGCGTACATCATCAGCATTTGGAAGTCCTAGATGCTCTTTTGGTGTTACATAACATAACATAGAAGCACCATGCCATCCACCAACTGCAGCACCAATAGCAGAGCTAATATGGTCGTATCCAGCAGCGATATCAGTAACTAATGGTCCAAGGATATAAAAAGGAGCTTCATGACAAAGTTCCCTTTGAAGTTTCATGTTACGCTCTACTTGATTTAAAGGGACATGACCTGGACCTTCAATCATAACTTGAACATCTTTTTCCCAAGCACGAAGAGTCAAATCACCCAAAACTTTAAGCTCACCTAATTGTGCATCATCAGAAGCGTCTGCCAAACAACCTGGACGAAGAGAATCACCAAGAGAGAGTGCAACATCATATTTTGCACAAATATCTAAAATTTCATCATAAGCTGTATAAAAAGGATTTTCTTTATGATAGTGCATCATCCAAGCAGCCATTAATGAACCGCCACGAGAAACAATTCCCATCTTTCTTTTTGCAATTTTTGGCATAGTCTCTAATAAAAAACCTGCATGAATTGTAAAATAAGATACACCCTGTTTTGCTTGTCTTTCTAAAACTTCTAACATAACTTCTATAGATAAATCTTCTATCTTATTTCCAACATCGTGTAAAATTTGGTAGATTGGAACTGTACCAATAGGGATTTTAGAACTCTGTATTACAGCTTTTCTAATCTCATCTAAATCCCCACCAGTTGAAAGATCCATTGCTGTATCAGCTTTATAGTGTTGAGATACTTCCATCTTTTGTACTTCACCCTGTACATCGGATGCAATTGCAGATGAACCAATATTCGCATTTATTTTACATGTAGCAGCAATACCAATTGCCATTGGTTCTAATGAAGTATGATTTACATTTGCAGGAATAATTAAACGCCCACGAGCTATCTCACTACGAATTAGTTCGGGCTCTAAGTCTTCAACTTTGGCAACATATTCCATCTCTTGAGTTATAATGCCTTGTTTTGCGTAGTACATCTGTGTTCTTACAGAATCATTTTCACGCTCTTTTACCCATGAAGTTCTCATAGTTTTTCCTCTGTAGTGGAAACTATTATAAGGGGTATATTTTCATTTGTGAAAATGTACCCCTTATAATAATAAGCTTCCTCTATTATCTTTATTTTTTATATTGTTAGTGGAAATATAATCAAATAAAGTTAATATAAAATTAAGTAGGCTATTTTAGTGAATAATTAATAGGAACTATAAGGATAATTTCCTCTTTTGGAGCTGGAAATTTACCAGATAAATTATTGATTGTTTTTAATGCGCCCCTACTTAAAATATCACTTTTTGAGCTTATAATTTCAAGTGTATGAACTAAAGCATCTTTAGTAAGAGTAAATTTAACTACAACCTCTCCTACTATCCCACGTTTTCTGGCACTTCTTGGATAATAAAGATTATTTTTTAATAACTCAATAATAAGTTCTTTGTTATTATCAACATACTCTTTTGTAAGGTTTATCTCCTTAATTTCTCTAGTTTGAGTCTCTTTTTTATCTTTTATTGTTTTATTTTCTACTGTAGTGATTGGTAACACTTTCTTCTGGGATTCATCTTTTTTAGGTTTGATATCTTCATCTATTTTTATAGATTCTTTTTCTTTTATTTTTGGTTTGAGTACTGTTTTTTCAATCTCTTTTATATTTGTTTTTTTTATATTTTGCTCTATCTTTGGCTTTATTGTATCCTCTGATTGAGTAACTATATTGTTTAATTGTATACAAACTTTTTGTTCTGCAAAAGATTTTTTTTGATTAGTAAAGTTCATATAAATAAGTGCAAAAATTAATATTAAAAATATATGAATAGTTATGGAGATAAATAGGGGAGAGAGTTTCTTTTTCATTGAAAAACATTATAGCATGTGGGAATTAATATGTCCCCACATCTAAAATATTTTATGTTAAATTGAACTCTCTGAACAATTAGCTATTAGATTCTGGATCGAGTCCAGAATGACGGAACTATCGTAATTCCAAGCATGACTTAGAATCTAACTTATAATTAATCAGAGATCTTAATCATTAAATTGCTCGTTTAAACTCTGGATATGCTTCAACTCCACATTCATCAACATCCATACCTTCAACTTGAACATCATCTTCAGCTCTAAATTTAATAAATTTATTTATAATAAACAACACTATAAATGAGGTTCCAAAAGCAAATACAGCAATAACTGCAACACCTTTTAGCTGATCTATAAAAGAGATACTCTCTACAAATATACCAACAGCTAAAGTCCCCCAAATACCATTAACTAGATGGACTGATAAAGCACCAACTGGATCATCTATCTTTACCTTATCAAATAATGGGACAGCAAATACAACTAATGCACCACCAACTGCACCAATTAAAATAGGTGTGTACATATCATATAAATCAGGTCCAGCAGTTACGGCAACAAGTCCACCTAATGCACCATTTAAAATCATGGTTATATCAAGAAGCTTATATCTAAAATACATAATTAACCCAGCTATAATTGCACCAGCTAGTCCTGCTGTATTTGTATTCATAATCGTTTTAGCAACTAAGTTAGCATTCTCAACACTAGAGATAGACCCAACACTTCCACCATTAAATCCAAACCAACCTATCCAAAGAAGAAGAGCACCTAAAACAACAAGTGGTATATTTGAAGCAGGAATTACCCTAATTTTATCTCCAATATAACGACCTTTTCTTGCACCAACAATAATTATAGCAGCTAACAACGCCCAGCCACCTGTTGAATGAATAACTGTAGAACCAGCTAAATCATACATATCAATATCTAATATTGTTCCAGCAAGTAGATCAGCACCCCAACTAATATTTACAACAAAAGGATAGATAAAAGAACCCATAATTACAGTAAATATAGCTAAAGGGATTATGCGAACACGCTCACTTACACCACCACTCATAACATTTACAGTCTTGCCAACAAATGCCATTTGAAACATAAAGGCGGCCCAAATACTTTGAGTATTGCTCTCCCAAGAGCCAAATGCAAACTCATAACCAACAAGTAAAAATGCTAATGATGCAACAGCATAAATCATTACATTTATTGTAAGTACAGATGAAACATTTTTAGTACGAACTAAACCAGCTTCGAGCATAGCAAAACCAGGTACCATAAAAATAATTAATACCATTGCAAAAAGTGTGAAAAATGTGTCGATTATGTATTTAAAATCGGCTTCTAACATGAGTAAGTTCCTTAAAATTTAATTTAAGAGGCTATTTTAACTAAAAAAAAGTATTTTTAATAATTCAAATGATTAAAATTTAATCATTTGAATATTTTTTACTAAAAATTAAATCGCTTCAGTATCAGTTTCGCCAGTACGAATACGGATAATTTGTTCAACTTCACTTACAAAGATTTTTCCATCACCAATCTTACCAGTACGAGCAGCATCTACAATTGTTGATGTAACTTGATCTACATCTTTATCATCAACAATCATCTCCATCTTGATTTTTGGTAAAAAATCAACTACATATTCAGCACCGCGATAAAGTTCGCTATGCCCTTTTTGACGACCATAGCCCTTAACTTCACTTACAGTCATACCTGTAATTCCCATCTCTGCTAAAGCATCTTTAACATCTTCTAATTTAAAAGGTTTTATAACAGCTTCTATTTTTTTCATAATTTTCTCCGTAAAAAATATAATTTACTTACGATAACGAACAAAGTCCGTTATCGTAGCATAGACAAAAGTCCCTACAACCCCCTAAAGCTACAAAAAGCAAGCTTTTTGAGAATAAGAAATTGATTTTTTTAAAATTATAGCCACATAAGTGACTAAAATCAAACTTATAGATTAAATCCACGCTCACCATGTACAGACTCATCTAGACCCATTTGTTCATCATCTTTGTCAACTCTTTTTCCACCCGTTAGAGCTACTGCAATATAATAAACAATTACAGTTCCAACTAAAGTATATGCGCCAACAACTAACACTGATTCAAGTTGAACCATAATTTGTCCAACCCTATCTCCACTCTCTTTAAGTGGTCCATCCCATAATAAATCATTATCTTTTAATGCAAAAAAACCAGTTGCTAATGCACCCCAAAGACCAGCTAAGAAGTGAACTCCAAATGCGTCTAAAGAATCATCAAATCCTAGTTTTTTCTTAAGTACTGTAACACCATAAAATGCAAATACTGAACCAATAGCACCAATTAAAAAAGCTCCACTTACATCAACAAAACCAGCAGCTGGTGTGATTGCAACAAGACCAGCGATAGCACCAGTTGCAGCACCTAAAAGTGTAGGTTTTTTGTATATAAACCACTCAAGAGCTACCCAAACAATAGTAGCAATAGATGCTGAGATTGTTGTAGTCATATAAGCTAAACCAGCAATTTCGTTTGCACCAAATGCTGATCCACCATTAAATCCATACCAACCAAACCAAAGTAATGCTGCACCAATAGCAGTAAGTATTACAGATGCAGGTTTCATTGCAGTTTTTGGATAGCCCATACGCTTACCAACAAGTACCGCAAGAACTAAACCAGCAAGACCACCATTCATATGTACAACAGTACCACCAGCAAAATCTAAAGTACCATCATCAAATAATAATGCTCCATCTCCACCCCATACCATGTGTGCAATTGGCGCGTATACTACAACACCCCAAATTGCAACAAATGCAACCCAAGTTGAAAATTTAATACGCTCAATCACTGAACCAGCTACAATAGCAACTGTAATAGCAGCAAATGTACCTTGAAAAACAATAAATACATATATAGGATAACTACCACTTAAATCATTCCAAGCGATTCCATTTAAAAATACATGAGAAAAACCACCAATAACTGTTTGCACTGAAGCAGACTCCGCTGTACCAAATGCGATTGAATAACCAACAGCTATCCACATAACAAATGCAATTACGAAAGCTAAGAACACCATCACATATGTGTTAAGAACATTTTTACTTCGTGTCATACCACCATAAAACAGTGCTAATCCAGCTGGTGTCATCAATAGTACTAAAGCTGTTGATACCATCATCCAAGCTGTGTCTCCACTATCTAGCGTTGGTGTATCTTCAGCTAATGCCAAAGATGGTAAAAGAGTTAAAGCAATTAGTAACCATCTTTTCATTGTTATTCCTTTCCTTATATTATAAATTTCCTAGTAATTATACAAGCTAAACTCTTTATATTTATTGTTTGACTGATTAATATTTATACAATTATTTGACCATTTATAAATAAATTATTGATATAATCTGCTTTTAAAATGAAAGGGAGTAAATTTATGAAAAATAAATTTTTAATAATTATAGCTTTTTTGTTGTTGCCTCTTGTCGCTTCTGCTGATGAGTTAAATTCAGGTGATACTGCTTGGATGCTAGTAGCTACTGCATTTGTAATGTTAATGACACCAGCTGGATTAGCACTGTTTTATGGTGGTATGACACGAAGTAAAAATGTTTTAAACACTATGGGTATGAGTCTTATGGCTTTTGCAATAGGTACTTTAGTTTGGGTTGTAGCAGGTTATTCAATCGCTTTTGGTGAAGGTGATTTTTTTGGAACAGGCAAAATTCTTTTGGCTGGAGTTACTGATAAAAGTTTAGTAGGAACAATACCTGAATTACTTTTTGTAGCATTTCAAGGAACATTTGCAGCTATTGCTGTAGCTATCGCTAGTGGTTCAATGATAGAAAGAGTTAAATTTTCAACCTTTTGTATTTTTGTAGCATTATGGATTTTAGCAGTTTACGCACCAATTACACACTGGGCATGGGGTGGTGGTGAAACACTAAACTTTGGTGAGATGGATTTTGCAGGTGGTACTGTTGTCCACATCAATGCAGGTATTGCAGGTTTTGTTGTCGCTATTATATTAGGAAAAAGAAAAGGGTATGGTACATCAGCAATGAAACCATTTTCTCCCGTACTAGCTGTACTTGGTGCAGTACTGCTATGGTTTGGATGGTTCGGTTTTAATGCTGGAAGCCAAGTAGCGGCTGATGGTGTAGCAGGTAATGCATTTCTTATCACTAATGTTGCCGCATCACTTGGTGTAATTGGCTGGTTAGTAGCTGAGTATATTGTATACAAAACTCCCACATTAATTGGTGCTGCATCTGGTGCAGTTGCTGGTTTAGTTGCAATCACTCCGGCAAGTGGTTCTGCTGGTCTCACCGGTGCTCTTGTTATTGGTTTTGCTGGTGGTATTATCGGTTTTATCGGTGTATTTAAATTTAAAAGGATGTTTAAAGTAGATGATTCTCTTGATGCATTCTGGATACACGGACTTGTTGGTATATGGGGCTCAATTGCAACAGCTATTTTTATTGCTCCATATTTTACTGCACCCGATTATAGTATATCAACTCAATTATTAGCACAAATCAAAGCAATTGGTTTAACTATTGTGTATAGTGGTATTGTAACTGCAATTATCTTTTATATTGCATCAGCTTTAACTGGTGGCGGTAGAGTTGATGAAGAAACAGAGCAACGCGGTCTTGACGAAGTGGTTCATGGAGAATCAGGAATTAATCTTTAGTGATTACTCCTGAGTAAGTAAGTGTTCATAAAATTTATACGCACTTATTTAATATGAGGAAAAAAGATGGAAAAAAAATTTAGGTCTGAAGGTGCAGAGGAAAGAATAAAAAAAGTTGCAATTTTTGCATCTGTTATTGCAATTATTATCTTTATTTATTTAATTTATCTTTCAAAAGCATTTTCATATTTGTCAAAAGATCCAAAAGCATGTATTAATTGCCATGTAATGAATACACAGTATGCAACTTGGCAACGAAGTTCACATGCTCGTGATGTTACATGTATTGAGTGTCATCTACCAACAGATGGTGTTATTAATAAGTATATAGCAAAGTCTGTAGATGGATGGAACCATACAGTAGCGTTTACTTTTGACACTTATGATAACGCAATTAAAATAAGTGATGATGGGGCAAGTCGTGTTCAAAAAAACTGTATCTCTTGTCATAGAAGTATAGTTTCAACATTGATTTATAACGCAGATAAATACCATAATTTTGATGATGAAAATATTGAAAATGGGCGAAAATGTTGGTCATGTCATAAAGAGGTTCCACACGGAAAAGTTAGAAGTCTAACAAGTGCACCTGATAATTTAAGTGTTAAAGAAATAAAATAAAAAAAGGAAAACTAGATGAATACTATGTATAAATTGCTATTAACAATAGCAACTGTTGCTATTGGTGCTATGACCCTCTTAGCAGGTAATATTAATAACAAAGAAGCAGAGCGAATAGCGCTAGCACAAGCACCTATTGTTGCTGAAGCAGTTCAGCATAAAAGTGAAGAGTGGGAAAAATATTATCCTCGCCAATATAGTTCTTGGAAAAAAACAAGTGAAGGTAAAGAATTAACAGATGTGCTTAAAGAAAAACCACAGCTTGTTGTTTTATGGGCTGGATATGGCTTTTCTAAAGATTATAATGCTCCTCGTGGACACTATTATGCTCTTCAAGATAATGTAAATACACTTAGAACAGGTGCTCCAACTGATGGAGAAACTGGACCAATGCCTACAGCATGCTGGACTTGTAAGTCAACAGATGTTCCTAGAATCCAAGAGAGAGATGGAGAACTAGCATATTTTACTGGTAAATGGGCAAAGTATGGTAATGAAATAGTAAATACTATTGGTTGTGCTAACTGCCATTCAAATCAAACAGGTGAACTAACAGTAAGAGTTCCTCACCTAAACAAAGGATTAGAAGCAGCAGGATTACCAAAATTTGAAGACTCAACCCATCAAGAAAAAAGAAATTTAGTTTGTGCTCAATGTCATAGTGAGTATTATTTCAAAAAAACACCATGGACAGATAAAAATGGAGTTAAAAAAACTGCTAAAGTTGTTACCTTTCCTTGGGCAAATGGACTAACTGTAGAGGGTGCTGAAAAATACTATAACGATGAAAAATTTACAGATTGGACACATAAACTCTCAAAAACAAAAATGTTAAAGGCGCAACATCCTGGATATGAGCTATTTAAGACTGGTATCCATGCTCAAAAAGGTGTATCTTGTGCAGATTGTCATATGCCATATACCCAAGAAGGTTCTGTAAAATACTCTGATCATCAACTACAAAATCCTTTAGAAACAATGGATAGATCTTGTATGCCGTGTCATAGAGAAAGTGAAAAGAAACTCAAAAATATTGTTCATAGAAAATTTGAGAGAAAAGAACAACTTCATGAGTTAACTATGGATAACCTGGCTAAAGCACACCTTGAAACAGCAAAAGCTATGGAAGCTGGAGCTAAAGATTCTCAACTTGAAGCTATAAGAGCAGATATCCGTTCAGCTCAATGGAAATGGGATTATGCAGTTGCATCACATCCAGGGTTTTTCCATGCACCAGAGGAAACTTTACGAATACTTAGTGTTGCAAATGAAACAGCGATGCAAGCAAGACTTAAATTGGTGTCTCTATTAGCATCTCTTGGTGTAAATAACTATATTGCACCAGATTTTTCAACAAAAGAAAAAGCACAAAAACTTGCGGGCGTTCCTTTACAAAAATTGATTGATGAAAAAAATCATTTTAAAGCTACCCTTGAAAAAGAGTGGTATGAGCAAGCTGAGAAAAATTATAATTTAAATGCAAAAAAATCTCGTGTTGGTTTAGATGATGCTGAAACATCGTATTCTAAATAATAAATAACTATAACTTCAAGTACTTTTTATATAAGTACTTGATTTTACATTTTTACCTTAAAGAAAAGCCTTCATTCTATGTATAAATTAATAAGCTCTTATAAAACCATGATATTTTTATTTTGTATTTTAGCAATTGGTGCTGCTATTGGTACTTTTATTGAAAATGATTTTGGTTCACTTAGGGCAAAAGAATTGGTTTATCATGCTACATGGTATCAATTAACTCTCTTACTCACTTCAATTAATCTTATTACTATAATTGAAAAAACAAAAATGTATCGTATTAAATCACGGAGTATTTTTCATTTTTCATTTATTATTATTTTATTTGGAGCTACAATTACCCACTATTTTGGCTTTGAAGGGACAATGCATATTAGAGAGGGGGAAAAATCTAATATTGTAATGCTTGGTGAAAAAAAAATAGAGCTAGATTTTTATATAGCTTTAAAAGATTTTACCCTTAGTAGATATCCAGGGAGTAGATCTCCCTCAGAGTTTTATTCAGATATAAAAGTTATAGATAAACTTAATAATAAAGAATTTGATGAACAAATTTATATGAATCATACACTCATATATGGTGGATATAAATTTTTTCAAACATCTTATGATAATGATGAAAAAGGGACAATACTAACTGTGAATAAAGATCCTGGAGTTGAAATCACTTATATTGGCTATTTTTTATTATTTTTGGGTCTTATTTTAAATCTTTTTAATAAACAATCACGATTTCAATTTTTAATTTCTAAAATAAAAAAAATGCCTATAGCTTTTTTTCTTATCTCCTTTGGATTATTTTTTTCCATTACACCTGTTCATGCTTCATCTTACATAGAAAACTATCTTCAAGATCATCAAAAAAATTCTAAAGAACTTGCGAAAAATTTTGGGACTTTAGTAGTGCAAGATCCAATGGGACGGATGAAGCCTCTAGATACACAAAATCGTGAAGTGCTTAATAAATTAACAGGTAAAGATTCATGGAGGGGGATGAGTGCAAATCAAGTAATATTAGGGATGTTTTCACGACCCGAATTATGGAAAAAAGTTGAAATAATAAGTATTAAAACACCTAAGCTTAAAACACTTTTGGGTATTTCAATAGAGCAAAAACTTGCAAAATTTACTGATTTTTTTAATGAAAAAGGGGAATATAAACTAAGTAAAGCAGTAGAGAAAGCCAATCAACTTATCCCCTCAAAAAGAGGCACATTTGAGCGAGATATTATAAAAGTTGATGAACGACTAAATATTATTTTTATGTCCTATAGAGGGGTACTTTTAACACTGTTTCCTTTACCAAATAATGAACGAAATAAATGGGTAGACTTTAAAACAATGTTTGCTTTTGTTGATAATAGTGAATTAAAAAGAGCAACAAGTCGTCTACTTGATGCTTGCTACAATAGAAACTATGATAAAGGATTTTCATATATAGAGATTATTAGAAACTACCAAAAAAAGTTTGGAAGTTCAGTTATGCCTACACAACAAAAGCTTGATGTTGAAGTATGGTTTAATCAAATATCTTTATTTTTTAAACTTTCTATAATCTATCTCATTTTTGGTTCTTTACTTCTGGTTTATAGCTTAAGTTCTATGTTCTACAACAAACTTATTAAACAAAAAATAAAAACTATTATAAATCTTTTTTCCTATTCCCTCTTAGCATTACACACTTTTGGCATAGCTGTTCGTTGGTATATTGGTGGTTATGCCCCAATTTCAAACACATATGAAACGATGATTTACATCTCTTACTCTGCAATTTTAGCTTCAATAATATTTTTTAAAAAATCAACTATTGCAATTTCCGCTTCATTTATTATGGCTGGTATTTTTATATTTGGGGCTTATCTAGGAGAGATAGATCCTGAAATTACAAACTTAGTTCCCGTTTTAAAATCATATTGGCTAAGTATTCACGTCTCTATCATTACAGCAAGTTATGGTTTTTTTGGAGTGGGAGCGATATTGGGAATTATTACTCTATTATTATTTATTTTGCGCCATAAAAAAGCCTCACATATTGATACCCATATAAAAAATATTACCTATATAAATGAAGCACTGTTAATACTAGGATTGACCCTATTAGTCATTGGTAATTTCTTAGGAGGCATCTGGGCAAATGAATCGTGGGGAAGATATTGGGGATGGGACCCAAAAGAGACATGGGCATATATATCTATTTTAGTATATATGATTGTGCTTCATATAAGACTCATTAAAAAAATCTATACACCATATCTTTTTGCGACACTCTCTATTGTCTCTTTTTTCTCCATTTTAATGACCTACTTTGGAGTAAATTTCTACTTAGCGGGTATGCACTCTTATGCTACAGGTGACCCTATACCAATCCCAACATGGGTTTATTTTATAACTATAATAATACTTAGTATCATTCTTATAGCCTATCCAAAACGCAAATTAATTTCAAAGGAATAATTATGAAAACCATCAAGACATATGCTTTTATTTTAGCACTTTTAATATTGAATTTAGAGGCTCAAACACCCACAAGCAAAACAATAATTGAAAAGCCTTTTTATCAAGGAAAAGTAATAAATGTGCAACAAGGTGGAGCATACACCTATATAGAGGTCAAAGAAAAAACCCAAAAATCTTTTTGGATAGCTACTAATAATGCTGATGTAAAAACAGGAGATTTTATCCGTTTTCAAAAAGAGATTGTAGTAAAAAATTTTAAAAGTAAAACTCTAGATAAAACCTATAAAGAGATAATGTTTGCATCTAATTTACAATATAAAATTAAAGATTAAAATAATTATTTCTAATGAACTCTCTGATTGACTAAAAACTAGACCTTAAATCAAGTTTAGGGTGACATTAACTTCGTCATTCTGGATTGCAACCCAAGGGTATTTCCTGCGAGCATCCAGAATTTAATACTAATTGTTCAGAAAGTTCAATTAAATAAATAACAACTTCTTCATAATTTTTTTTTAATTTTACAAATATATAAGCGACAATCAGATACCATAAGCAAAATTAATTTTTAAAGCTAGGGGTATATATGAGCGACTTGTTAAACAACGACAATATCCAATCTATTAATATAGAAACAACTCTTCAAAATAGTTATCTTGATTATTCTATGAGTGTAATTGTAGGGCGTGCCTTACCAGATGTAAGAGATGGGCTTAAACCAGTTCATAGAAGAATTCTTTATGCTATGGATAAACTAAATCTATCGCACGGTGCAAAATACAAAAAATCAGCTCGTATAGTTGGTGATGTAATTGGTCAGTATCATCCTCATGGTGATAACTCTGTTTATGACGCACTTGTTCGTATGGCTCAAGATTTTTCAATGCGTATGGAGCTAGTTGACGGTCAAGGAAACTTCGGTTCAGTTGATGGTGATAGTGCGGCGGCAATGAGATATACAGAAGCTCGTATGACTAAGTATGCTGGAGAACTTCTAAAAGATTTAGAAAAAAATACAGTAAACATGACAGATAACTACGATGGAACTACAAAAGAACCAGAAGTTATGCCAACTCGTGTTCCAAATCTTCTTATAAACGGTTCATCTGGAATTGCAGTTGGTATGGCTACTAATATCCCTCCTCATAATCCAACTGAAATAATCAACGGACTAAAAGCACTTTTAGAAAATCCTAATATTTCGCTTGAAGAGATTATGCAACACATAAAAGCACCAGACTTTCCAACTGGTGGAATTATTTTTGGTAAAAAAGGGATTATGGACGCTTATGAGACTGGTCGTGGTCGCATAAAAATTCGTGCTAAAACTCATATTGAACAAACTGCTAAAAAAGAAGTTATTGTTATTGATGAACTTCCATATCAAGTAAATAAAGCTCGCCTAATCGAAAACATAGCTAATCTTGTAAAAGATAAAATGATAGAGGGTGTATCACTAATTCGTGATGAATCTGATCGTGATGGTATGCGTGTTGTGATTGAACTTAAACGTGACGCGATGAGTGAGATTGTTCTTAACAACCTTTTCAAGCAAACAAGTATGCAAAATACATTTGGTATTATAATGTTATCTATACTAAATCAAGAACCTAGAATTTTTGGAATTATAGATATTTTAAAACACTTCATCAATCACCGCAAAACAATAATCATCCGTCGTACAATTTTTGACCTAGAAAAAGCAAAATCTCGTGCACATATTTTAGAAGGTCTTAGAAAAGCGATAGATATAATTAATAAGGTTATTAAAACTATTCGTGCCTCAGAAGATGAAGAAGATGCTAAAAACAATCTAGTCTCAGAATATGATTTTTCTGAAATTCAAGCAACAAGCATCGTTGCTATGAGACTTGGAAGACTTACTGGTTTACAAATTAAAAAAATTGAAGAAGAACTAGCTGAATTAGTAACATTAATTGAACACCTAGAATCAATCTTAAAAAGTGAAGAGGTACTAAAAGGTATCATCTCTGAGGAATTTGATGAAGTAGCTGCAATCTATACTGATAAACGCCGTACTACTATTGAAGATGATTATGATGATATTGATATTGAAGATTTAATCCCTAATGAGCCAATGGTAGTTACTATTACTCACCGTGGTTATATCAAACGTGTACCATTAGCTTCATACGAAAAACAACGTCGTGGTGGAAAAGGAAAAACTGCAGTAACTACTTATGAAGATGACTTTATTGAGAATTTCTTCACTTGTAATACTCACGATACTTTACTTTTTGTAACTGACCGTGGTCAACTTCACTGGTTAAAAGTTTATCGTATCCCTGAGGGTAGTCGTACAGCTAAAGGTAAAGCAGTTGTTAATCTTGTAAACCTACAACAAGATGAAAAAATTCAATCTATCAATCCAACAACAGACTTTAGTGAAGATAAATCTTTGGTTTTCTTCACTAAAAAAGGTGTTGTTAAGCGTACAAATCTAAGTGAATTTTCAAATATTAGAAGTAATGGTGTTAAAGCTATTAACTTGGATGATGATGATTCTATAATTACAGCAAAAATTGCAAATCAAGATATTAAATACCTTTTTATTATGACTAAAATGAGTCAATGTATTAAATTTGAAATAGATAAAACTCGAGACCAAGGTAGAAATACCAGAGGTGTTAGAGGGATTAAGTTTAAACATGAAAATGATGAAGTAATTGATGCTAATATTATTAGAGATGATGAACAAGAAATTCTAGTGGTAGCTGAAAAAGGTATTGGTAAACGTACTGATGCTGGTGAATACCGCTTAACTAACCGTGGTGGTTCTGGTGTAATAGCTATGAAGATGACAGCTAAGACTGGTAAATATGTAGTAGGTTGCCTAATGGTAGATGAATCTATGGATATGATGGCTCTTACTAAAGCTGGTAAAATGATTAGAGTTGATATGCAAACTATCTCAAAATCAAGTAGAAATACGTCTGGTGTGTATATTGTAAAAGGCGATGAAGTAGCTTCTGTTTCTAGATGTCCTAAGCAACCAAATGAGGATGATGAAAGTGATGAAGAAAATTCACCTCTAAATGAAACAAAAGAAGTGGAATAGTAATTGCTATTATCACTTAATAAAAATACGTTAAGGGATTAACCATGAAATATTCTTTGCTTTTAGCAGCACTTTTAAGTGCCTCAACACTTTTTGGTGTTGAAACAGTTCAAGAAACGCAATTAAACGATCCATCTACTGTAAACACTGTTGTTCAAGAACCATTGGTAGTGGAAAAAGAAGAAACTGTAGTTGCAGCACAAACTCAAAAAGGTTCAGTAAAAGCTACACCGCCTGCACCAGTAAAACCAGAACCAGCAACACTAGAAGAAAATCAAACAATACTTATTAGCGTTACAGGTCAAGGTGTAGCTCCTATGAATACATCTTCGCCAGCACAAGCATATGCACTTGCTAAGCGTGCAGCAGTTGCGGATGCTTACAGAATGATTGCTGAAAAAGTTAAAGGTGTTAGAATTGATGGACAAGACTTAATTAAAAACATGATGGTTAAGCGTTCTACTATTCGTACATCAGTTCAAGCAATGGTTAAAAATGCAAATGTTGTTGAGACAACTTTCAAAGAGGGATTATGCGAAGTAGAGATGGAAATCACTCTTTCTCACTCAGACTTTTAGTAAGCCTTTTATTCACTCTTTCACTAAATGCGGAGGAGTATCTGATCTCTTATAGATATGTGGTTAAAGATGCTACTATCTATAATGA
>WFPU01000267.1 GCA_015487435.1 Sulfurimonas sp. | reverse complement strand
ATTTAATACTATAGCTCAGCAATACTATAAATCAACGGATAAAACAGAAGAAAAATTACGAGCATCATTAGATTCCTCTTATACAAACCTAAATAATCATATCTCATCTATGATATTCAAAAATATTGAATACGATAATAAAAAATTTGAATTATTGCAAGTTTTTGCAATATTGTCTCTTATAATTATATTAATTTTTACTTATTGGTATCACAAACGCTTAAGTAAAATTTATGAAGATATATCATTTTTATACTCCTCAAAAATTGGTAAAACAAATCATGAATTACATACTTTAGAAGCTGATGCTATATACTTAAGGATGAAAAGAAAACCTGAAGCACAAATAGATCCGTCAAATATTGATCCAATAACTGGAATAAATAACAACAAAGGATTAAAAAATTCTTATGCAGAAAAAAAAGGTATGAAAGATAATAATTTTACTGCTGTAGCAGTATTGGAGATAGATAATTTTTCAAAAACAAACAGAGCCTTTCCACAAGAGTTGACACAAAGCATACTTAAAAAAATAGCATCTACAATTTCGTTATATGAAAGAGTTTCAGATGTGATTGCTAGAAGCGATTATAATCAATTTACAATTATTTTATCTAGAAAAACAAAAGAACAAGCTTTTAAAGAGATTGATTCAATTAGACAAAGTATATCTGAATTAAAAATTAAAGCACCAACGCAAGTAGCAATACAAATCACTGTAAGTGGTGGTTTTTGTATCAAACCAAATAATATTACACTAAATAGTTCTATAGATGATGCTAAATCAATTTTAGAATTTGCTAAAAAACAAGGCAAAGATAAAATTTACCAAAAAAGCGATATGTTAAGTACTTAAATCTATTTAATTTAAATATTTTTTTTATCTCAAATAGTAAAATTTATAAACATCATCTAAACAATCATATACTTTACCTTAGAACAAGAATAAAAACGCTAAAATCAGGTTTATATTATTAAATAATTTTAGATAAGGAAAGCTAATGAGTATTCCAATTTATACTTACGATGCGATTATTGTTGGTGCAGGTCTTGCGGGATGTGCAGCAGCAAGAGAGTTGCAAAATGCAGGCAAAAAAGTTGCCGTTATAACAAAACTACACCCCTTAAGAAGTCATTCAGGTGCAGCTCAAGGTGGAGTTAATGCAGCATTTAGTGATGAAGATAGTGTTGAACTACATGAATTTGATACAGTAAAAGGATCAGACTACTTAGCTGATCAAGATGCTGTAGAATTCTTATGTAAAAATGCCCCAGAAACAATTCGCTGGGCTGAGAGAATGGGTGCGGCATTTAGTCGTACTACAGATGGTAAAATTGCACAAAGACCTTTTGGTGGACAATCCTCTCCCCGTGCATGCTATGCAAAAGATAGGACTGGCTTAACTCTTCTTCAAACTATTTATGAACAAGCTTTACGCATAGGTGTAAAATTTTGGGATGAGTGGTATGTAGCTGACCTTATTTATAAAGATGCTAAAGCTTCTGGTGTAGTAGCATTCAACATTCGCGATATGCAGATGGCTATTTTTAATGCAAAATCAGTTATGTTTGCAACAGGTGGTTATGCCCGTTGTTTTAAAATCAACTCTAATGCTCATGCAAATACTGGTGATGGTTTATCTATAGTAGCTCGTCATGGTCTTCCATTAGAAGATATGGAGTTTGTACAATTTCACCCATCTGGTCTTTCAGGAAATGGAGTTTTAATTTCTGAAGCTGCACGTGGCGAAGGTGGTCGTCTTATCAACTCTGATGGGGAAAGATTTATGACTAAATATGCTCCTAATGCTATGGAACTTGCATCTCGCGATGTTGTGTCTCGTGCTATTCTTAATGAGATTAGAGAGGGTCGTGGCGTTGGCCCTAGAAAAGATGCTGTTTATATTGACTTAACTCACCTTGGTCGTGATTTAATTATGGAAAGGTTACCTGAACTTCGTGATTTGGCTATCACTTTTTTAGGTCTTGATATGATTAAAGAGCCTATCCTTATCTCTGCAACTGCTCACTACTCTATGGGTGGTATCCCTGTAAATATAGCAGGAAATGTTCGTAAAAATAATGATGAATTAGTTGAAGGTTTCTATGCCGCTGGCGAATGTTCATGTGTATCTGTTCACGGAGCTAACCGTCTTGGTGCGAATTCTGTTCTTGAAGCTCTACTTTTTGGTCGATATGTTGGTAAAACGATGGTTGAAGAGATAGATAGTATTAAATTTCGTCCTGCGAGTGAAGACGATGCAAAAGCCACATTGCGAGAGATTAATTTTTTATTAAACAATAATGGTGAAGAAACTATTCATGGTCTTCGTGATGAGTTACAACAATGTATGACAGAAAATGCTGGTGCGTTTAGAACTAAAGAGTTTTTGACAATAGCAATTGCAAAAGTAAAAGAGCTTCGTGCTAGATTTAAGAATATTCGTATAAAAGATAAATCAAAAATTTTTAATACTGAACTTCAAGAAGCTATAGAGTTTTCACATATGCTTGATTATTCTGCATTTATCGTTGAGAGTGCAATTGCAAGAAATGAAAGTCGTGGTGCTCATTTTAGAGAGGATTTCAATACTCGTGATGATAAAAATTTCTTAAAACACACTATGGCTTATATGGATAAAAATGGTGAAATTTCACTTGAATATATGGATGTTGCACTTGGCAAACATGAGCTTAAAGCTAGAACTTACTAAAGGAAAATGATGAATACAATTTCAATTACCACACAAACAGTAAATTTCAAAGTATTTCGTTTTAATTCAGATGTAGATTATCTTCCATATTACGATAGTTATACTATGGAGGTTACTTCAGAAGAAGTAGTACTAGATATACTAAATAGAATTAAATGGGAACTTGATGGTAGTTTTTCATACCGTCGCAGTTGTCGTCATGGTATTTGTGGTGCTTGTGCTATCAAAGTAAATGGTCGTTCAACTCTAGCTTGCAAAGAGCGTATGAATGATATGATTGATATTTTTGGTACTGAACTAACCTTAGAACCACTAAGTATCAATAGAGCTATAAAAGATATGATTATTGATAAAGCAGATTTTTGGAATAAACATGATGCTGTCGAACCATATCTGATTACTGATATAGAAGAAGAACCAAAAATTGAAAATTTAGTATCTCCTCATGATGCAGAGGAGCTAAAAGAAGCTGATTTATGTATACAATGTGGTGCATGTCACTATGCATGCCCAGTTGTTGAAGTAAATGAAGACTTCTTTGGTCCAGCAGCATTTGCAGCAGCTTATCGTTTTGAAGCTGATGTTCGAGATGAAGCTGGTATAAGCAGACTTAAAAATCTACAAGAAGCTAATCAAGGCGTTTGGGATTGTGTTAAATGTTACGAATGTGCTGAAGTTTGTCCAAAAGAGATTAATCCCATAGATAAAATTACTTCTTTACATCAGATGCTCTTTAAAAATGGTGTTGCAGAATCAAATGTAGCTACTAGACATGCTGTAGGATTTAAACACTCTATTGCTAAAAACGGAGTACTAGATGAGGGTGGATTAGTTCTTTACTCAGAGATGGCAGGAATTGTGAAGCATATACCAGTAGCACTTAAAATGTTTAGAAAAGGCAAAATTGTTCCACCGTGGGGAATTGTAAAGTCTAAGAACCTTGATGAGATTAAAAAGTTAGTAAAATCATCATCTACTGCAAAGTTTTAGGAGACAAAAAATGAAATTTTTATTCTTGCCGACAGGCGAAGCTTTAGTGAGAGGAATTTTGCAAAGAATTCACTTCTTAGCAAAAGGAGATATATAGATATGGAAAAATTAAGATACGCACTTTTTACAGGGTGTACGGCAAAACAAAGTACTCCTGAACAATTAGCATCAACTTATGCTGTTGCCAAGAAACTAAATATTGAACTAATAGAACTAGAAGAAGCATCATGTTGTGGAGCTTCACATCTACAAGATTATGATGATTTTTTATCTCTTGTTTTAAATGCTAGAAATATCGCTTATGCTGAAAAACAGGGACTTACAATGGTTACTATCTGTAATACATGTCAACTAAACACTGCTATGACTAAGCACCGATTAGACAATGATGTAGGTTTAAAAAATAAAGTTAATGAAAAACTTAGAGAGATTGGTTTAGAGTACAAAGGTACCTCTAATGTTGTCCATTTTCTTTATGCAATTATTGATGATATAGGTCTTGATAAAATTGCAAATATGGTTAAAACTCCACTTAGTCAATTTAATATTGCCCCTTTTTATGGTTGTCATAATATTAGACCTTCAGAGCTTCAAAACGAATCTCATAAGACTCCAGAAAATCCATACAGACCAACTTCATTAGATGATTTGATTGTAGCTTGTGGTGGCATTAATGTTGATTATAAAGAGAAAAATAAATGTTGTGGTTTTCATGTGGAGCTTCAAGCTCCAAAAACTGCTTCTATTTTAACTGGAAAGGCTATTGCTGGCGCTATGGATGGAGATGCTGATTGGATGGTTACTCCATGTCCATTATGTCACTTAAAACTTGACACTCAAACTAAACACTCCTCTAATGCTATAGGACGCGATGTTTCACTACCAGTATTACATATGCAACAAATGCTAGGATTAGCACTTGGTTGTCCTCAAGAGGAATTAGGCCTAAAACATCATCTTGTAAAAGTTGATTTTATCTAATTATAACTCATCTAAGGAATTTTTCCTTAGATTTAAAATGTTACGCTGATTCTAAAAACTCAATTTTTATCGTATGATCATTAAAACCTAATATCTCTTTATTTCTTTGACCTTGGAGCATTTGTATAAATTGATTTTGTGAAATAACTACTAAATCAATATCTCTACCAATAATTTTTGAAATATTTTTCTGCTCTTTATCAAAGATATTTAGTAAACTTTCATCTTTAAGTACTAAAAAATCAGCATTATTATCTTTTGCTTGAAGCAATATATCTGCACAAATTTTGTATAAAACTTTTTTGCTTTGCTCAAATCCAATTGCAGGTAAGTCTTCATTACGCATATCAATCTCTATTAACTCAGCTTTAGAATCTAAAATGATACTTCTTAAGTTAGAAGACTTTAAGCCATCATAATACGCTATATTGAAATTATTGAAATATTGCTTAATTTGCCCTACCTCTTGCTCGGCAACACTATCATTCTTATCTAAAGATGTGGGATATTTACATAGATTACTAAAAAATCTATTTTTAGCTAAAGCTGGTTTTGTATGCTCTAGTACTAAATCAAATAAAAATTCAACTTTTTTCTCAATAGACGAATCATAATCAAAAATACGATTTCTTGATGATGTGTATTGATATATGCCATCTTCGCTATTAGCTAATATATCTAATATTTCATCAGTATAATAAGACTTATTTTTAATAATATCATACGCTATAAGAAGTGAATGATCACCAATGTAATCTCTATTATAGTTGATGGTATTTGAAGAATAGTATTGAAGCTCATATAGATTAATATAACTCTCTATCTCATCTTCATTTAAAAAAGGAGTGAAAATTTTAATTTTTTCAACATAATCTGTATTTAAAATTTTTAAATCATTTATTATACGATATTCACAGATAGATTCAAATTTAAGCTTTTTGCCAAGCTTTTTTACAACATCTACCACTAATTTGGATGAATTTATAAATTGTTTATTTATCCTAAGATTACAATTTTTTTCATAACCTAAACTCTCAATTGAATCTATTTTTTCCAATATATCATTAATGCTCTGAGTATCAGTATACTCTATTTCATAATGTTTGTAATATGG
>WFPU01000266.1 GCA_015487435.1 Sulfurimonas sp. | reverse complement strand
GTATATCACCCGCTCAGGAAATTACAAATTACTCAACCTCTCACTAAGTATGAAACGAAGAAAATGGATTGAAGGAATTTGGAATGAATCACAGAATTTTAGCTGGCCTTTTGTGCCAACTTAATTCTCTAATGACAATTCCGGGTTTATCCCAAAAAGCAGAAAATTCAGGTGAGTTTTCCCGGTTAAATCTTATCTCCTGATCTAATATTCCCCTAATCGGAGCTGCTGGAGTATTTCCTGTTTTCACAATCCGCACAGCAATAATCCCCAATTTTTGTATTGAGCTAAACATCTGTTGTCGTCATTGCCGGCTTCGGCAGCGACAAACCCAAAATTGTCAATTCTATTGACAATTTTGCCCGGACGCTGGCGGTCTGGATACCAGAGCACCCGGACGCTGGCGGTCCGGATTCATGGCACCCTTCGGGCATGACGAAGCAAAGCTTGTCATGCTCTGGCAGTATCGCCATGAGCTGACGAAGTTATTGTTTAGCTATAACTTGTCAGGTCGGATGACTCCTACAGTCGTGTCTGATGTGTCATGATGACATATATCATTATTACTCGTAGGAGGTAAACCGTGACGATTGAAAATCCTTTTTGGGTAATATAATTAGTTGTATAACTCATTGATTTTCAATTCGTCAATTGTCATTAGAAAATCTAATGACAATTCCCGGATAAAAAAATAAACTCTAAAAAAACCATTATGATTGCAGCAATAGCATACAGTGATTTAATAACCATACCTTACATAATGTCCAACTAAAACAGGTATGTGCCCCGATTGCCAGAAGCAATGACACTTCCAGTTCATAATATTTTGTCAAATGACTTGGTTCACATATTCAATTTAGTGTTTGGTGTGTAGTTGTTATCATTGAGATTTCACTTTTTTATCGTACAAATAGTGTTTTGCCAGAAAAAAAGATATTAATACTAAGAAGTACAAATAAATCATCCAATGCCAACCAAATTGCCAGTCTAAAAAGAATGATAGAGCCGTAAATGCTACAAACAGTGGAAACATTACGATAGGCCTAAATAGATTTTTCATGTGATTAATTATTATTTGGTAAAATATTCAAGTATTAAAGGGGAATAGTGCGATTCAACAAAAGCAGACACAAAAATTAAAAAGATAGCAAACGAAAAACGAGCAATTTCATAAATCCTAAGATAGTCATTCAATTGGTTATTATTTAAAAGTTTTGTAAACCAGATTTGAATTTTAAGACTGCTTTGAAACATTAGTATTAGCCAATACATTTCCAGCAACAAGTGAGGTCCTATTAAAATAAGAGATTCATTAAGGGAGGTGATAATAGAGCATTTTTTTATGTGAAGTCCAATAACGAAAGCACTGTATGCAACTGTGATTAGTGAGGTAATTTGAAAAGTGAAAGCTCCTGATAAAATTAAAACAGCCACTCCTAAGTTATTCATGATTATTGAAATAACGTCTATATTGGACTGTTCATCTTGATAAGTATAATTTGCAATTGAGGAAATGGTGTAGTCCTGGTCATAGCCCCATGCCAAAATGAGAATAAAATATGCAATTATATAATAGGAATACTTTTTAAAATGTAGTAAAACGGCCATTATAAAAATGTGTTAAATAACTGATTAAACATTAAGAGGAGAAAACTTGGCAATAGTGCTACCAAAAGGCTTTTAAGAATACTAAATCTTTCATGGTAAAATATTCCAAATGAGATAAGAGCTAAAACGACAAACTCCCCTATTTTACTTAAAATTCTGTGAGCCAGAGATTCTTCTATTAAAATGTTAAGATCAGTGGCTATTAAGTCGCTTGGTATGTAGAACACATTTATTAGAACAGTAACGGTTGATGCTATTAAGAAGCCCATATAGGATATGCCTACCAACTTTAAATAGAAGTTGAATTCGTATTTACAATTTAAAATATAAGCCAACATGTATATCAAAACGCTCTGAAAAAAGAAACCTCCTAATTGAGCAATTAGTATGTTTAAAAATCCTATAGTTGTAATAATTTGACCAAAGTCAAATCCAGTCTTTTCTTTCAATTGACTATAATCAAGCTTTTGATCAATCAAAAACAAACCAGCAACACCAACAATAACATTTAAAAAGACGATAGCTAAAGGGTATTTGAAGTTAATTAGGTTAACATTTTTTACAGCTGATATAGGGTTTAAAATATTTAATTCAATTTCACCTTTACTTTGCTCTAAACTGACATAAGAATTTAGATAGGATAGTTGTACCAACAACAAAGCTACTATCTGAGCAATCAAAGAAGATAGATGAATATTTATTAGTCCTATATAAACTAAACAGGAATATAAAGAAGCCGTATATACCAAGAAGAGGAGGAATGGACCTTGATTTTTATGTAGATATGATGTTAGCATCTTATTTGTTTTGAAATATTAATTAGCACCACATTTAAATGCAGTGCTAATCAGTTTTGACAGATTAAAAGGCTCCAATTAAACCCACTGCTACCTGTACTCCACAAGCTATGGCAAGGGCGCCCGCAACTCCAAAAGCTACACCGAACCCTTCTGCTGCCCAACTCATTTCTTGATATCCTTGGCTGTCTGCATAAACTTTCCAGGCTTCCATGCTAGGGTTTAATGAAGATACTAATGGAACGGCTACAATTAACAGGCAGAAAATTGTAGCAAATACAAGTTTTTTATTTTTGATGAATTTCATTTTGTTAAGAATTTAAAATTTTCCTTACTCTTTCGATTTTCAGAATATCTCGGCTACTCTATTCTTTATTGTCGCTTTTCGCTTTCACATACTCGACTTTGGGCGATCATCCCATTTTTGATCTTGACTCTAAAATTACACACAACTAAAGGTTATTTAATTAAACATCAATTTCACCCCCAATCTCCCCCGTTATTTTGTAAAAGTCAAGTACGTGGAACAAATTGAAACAAATTGAAACAAATTGAAACAAATTGAAACAAATTGAAACAAATTGAAACAAACTATGTTATTTGCTGGATTATGGTGGCGGGATTATGCCCTTTGGGGACTGAGGCATGAGGACGGAGGACAGAGGTCGGATAGAATCTAATATCTGCAATCATCAATCTGCCAACCTAAATCCTAACCGCAGAGAGCGCGAAGGAATCCGTGCCTTTGGCAGGCAAGCGCCAGGGCGCAAAGTGGGGATGCAGGAATGTCAG
>WFPU01000265.1 GCA_015487435.1 Sulfurimonas sp. | reverse complement strand
GTATAGACTCGTACATTCAGATTGATAGATATCATTTCAAATAACTCCACAATTATCTTGTATATGAAATATATAAGCATCTCATTTTCAAACTTCATGGTTTCAAGAATTGTTGTTGCATCATCTCCTTTGTAATCACTGTACCCTACTATTATTGAGCTTTCTACATATTTTCGCCAAAATTGAGGAACACCGATTATGTCAAATTTTTCAAACATCTTATCGATTCTCTTTTGATAGTTTTGCTTATGTCTGTTTTTGAATTTTTCGTCAAACTCATTGATTATGTCTTCTGTAACATCTATTTTTATATCTTTATACATATTGGATTCCTAAACGTTTTTTATTGTATGATTCATTATATTATTGTTATACAACATCCTCTCTAATTGTGCTCAATAAGCTCTACCCTCTACTTTTATATACCCTGTTTCAATATCTAGCATTTTTTTTCTCCTATCTACAGTTTACTTTCTAAGAATCATCATCTTTGAGTTCCTCAAACTTTGCAGCCATCGTTGGATTTTTTCGTGTTAATTTTTTTATCGTTACATCTTGCGCCTTGTCATTTGCAAGTCTGAGGTTTCTATCTGTACTTAGCAGTGCATCTTTGGTTTTTTGAAGATGATTTATTGACTTATCTATCTCAGCAATTGCAGTTTGAAACTTTCGTGATGCCAAGTCGTAGTTTTTACCAAATGCTGTTTTAAACTTCTCAAGGTCCTCTTCAAAGTTTGTTACATCGATGTTTTGCGCTTTAACCATGGCTAACTCTTTTTTATACTCTAAAGAGTTCAGTGAAGCATTTCTAAGCAGTGTAATCATTGGGATAAAGAATTGTGGTCTTATGATATACATTTTTGGGTATCTATAAGAGACATCAACTATTCCTGTATTGTAGAGCTCATTGTCAGATTCAAGCAATGATACCAGTACGGCATATTCACACCCTTTTTCTCTTCTATCTTTATCAAGCTCTTTTAAAAAGTCTTCATTCTTTTTCTTGGTTGTTGTAGTATCACTTTCGTTTTTCATCTCAAACATAATAGAGACAACCTCTACCCCTGCTTCATCACTCTCTCTAAAGATATAATCACCTTTACTTCCCGTACTTGCATCATTGTCCTTCTCAAAGTAAGCGTAAGGAAAAGCGGTTGCTCTGATACGGTTAAACTCAATCTCACAATGTTGTTCCAGTGTCTCCCCTACCATTTTTGTGGAGAGTCTTGCTTTCATATCCCGCAGTCGCTCTATAGCATCATCACGGTCTTTGATTTGCATCTCGTATCTTTCTTGAATCGATTTTACGGTGAGTTCATTCTCTAGTTTTGATTGTTCGAGGCTACTTTTTAATGCGTCCCTCTCTTTTTCTACTACGCTAAGGGATTTGGCAATTGCGAGTTGTTGTGCCATATCATTAGAGTTTATCTTTGCTTGAAGCTCTTGGATCTCTTTATCTTTTTGCGTTACATAATCTTGGAGCTGTTGGTTATACTGTGCTTGTGTAAGTTTTATGGCATTTTCTTTTTCTTGTTGCATCTGCTGAAGCGTATTAGCTAATTCATCTCTTTGTCTCTCTACATCTTTTAATGCTTCGGAGACTGCAAGCTGTTGTGCAGTTTGACTAGCATCAAGTTTTGCTTGTAACTCTAGCAATTGTTTCTCTTTTTGGGCATTGGCTTTTTGAAGTTCATTATTCATCTGCTCTTTGGCTAGTGCAAGTGCGTTTTCTTTTTCTTGTTGCGCTAACTGCAATCTCTTGGCAAGTTGTTTCTCAAACTCCTCATCACGAACCTGTTTTAAGATGTTTGCATATCCCGCTTCATCTATTTTAAATGCTTTTTTACAGTTTGGACATATTATTTCACTCATGGAATTTTTCCTAATTTTAAAGTTTTAGTGGAGATATTATCACTTCGCTGCTTTTGCAGTTGAAGGCCACAGTTTTGCTAAGTAATCATACTTTGCGTAATCATTTTATACTCTCTATGAGTTGAACTTGAATAATTGTATCGAATTTGGTTTTGCTTTTTTGGAAATAATGGCAGTTTGCAATAAAATAATCTCTATTTACTTTATTGCCCTGCCCTGCTTTTCTATTTAGTCGTTAAAGTAACTTGTTATGATTGATGCGATTTTTCTTGCGCGCGCACGCAATATCTCCTCTTGGGAAACACGTTCATGAACCAGCCCTGGATCTATGATGTTTTGCGAAAGGATATATTCGAAATCCTCTTTGGAGTAGATGTTTTGCAGCATATCTATGTACTCGTAAAACGGTGTATCTTTTATCTCCCATCTGTTACTGGCAATATTGAGTGGTGTTATATTGGCGATAGAGTTAAAGAGTGAGTTTCTTGGATAGCGTTTTACGGTTGATCTTGGGATGATGTGATGTTCATCGAGTGCAATAGAGCTGCCATACTCTATTCTTGAGTTTGTAAAGTCTACATTGCCGACACCAATATGTTTCTCTTTAAAAAGTACATACAAACTTGAGAGATACGCCCTGCTCTGCCCTACAGATATACCTATGATATCATTCTCAGTGAGGTTGAGTTCCATATTAATCGGCACTCGAAGAGCATGCTTGTAAAGTGTTGTGCTGTGTTCAGTAAGCTCTTTTGCGAACTCATAAAACTTCATAACGATATCAAGGTTTGTCTTTGAGAAACTGATATTTTT
>WFPU01000264.1 GCA_015487435.1 Sulfurimonas sp. | reverse complement strand
TTATATACACTAAAGCTTCTAGTGATAAATATTTCAACAACATAATTAATCATTTGCAAATACTATACATAGAGTATGGGCATCTTTTGCGTGCTAAAGAAAAACTTGATAATAACAATATAAATTTAGAATTAAAAGAGATATATTTATATACAGATACAAAACTAAAAAGCCTAAGAGAGGAGATAAATAATATAGGAATGATACTTTTTTTAAGTGTTGTCTTTTTAATTATTTTTGGTTTAATTATCTATTATAAAGAGGTGATGTTAAGCAATAAAGTTGCGAAATTAAAAAATGAGCTTCAACAATTTGTGGATGCCTTAAATGAGAGTACGATAATATCAAAAACAGATAAAAAAGGTAAAATTACATATGTAAACGACATGTTTTGTGATATGTCTGGGTATTCCTCTGAAGAACTAATAGGACATACTCACAATATTGTTAGACATCCTGATACACCAAAAAAACTTTTTGTAGAGTTATGGCAAACGATACAAAATAAGAAAATATTTAGGGGGCTTATAAAAAATCTCAAAAAAGATGGAGGGTTTTATTATGTAGATGTTATTATTATTCCATTGTTAGATATGGATGGTAATATTTGTGAATACCTGGCTGTTAGATCTGATGTTACAGAGTTGATTGAGAGTAGAGATAGGGCTATAATAGCTGAAAAATCTAAAGGTGAATTTTTATCAAATATGTCGCATGAACTTCGTACACCTTTAAACTCTATAAACGGCTTTACTTCCATCTTACAAAGAACAATTAAAGATGATAAATATTTAGGATATTTACAAAATATTAAAGATTCATCAGACCATCTAATAGGGCTAATAAACGACATTCTTGATCTCTCAAAACTTCAAAGTGGTAAATTTACCCTTGATTATCATAACTTTAATTTTGATGAAAAAATTAACTTGCTTGTAAAAAGATTTGATGCTCAACTTACGGAGGCAAAATTAAAACTAAAACTTGAATTAGATCCAAATACAAAAACAGTTTTAAAAGGAGATTGGCTTAGAATTTCTCAGATAATTACAAATTTACTATCAAATGCAATAAAATTTTCATCTACTGAAAAAGAGATAATCCTAAGTGCCAACTATACAAATAATACTTTAAACTTTGCAGTTAAAGACAGTGGTATCGGAATGACTCAGGAGGCTAAAAAGAAAATTTTTAAACCTTTTGAACAGGCGGATGGTTCTACAACAAGAAAATACGGTGGGACAGGACTTGGTTTAAGCATAGTATTAAATTTGGTTGAACAGATGAATGGTAAAATTAAACTTGATACTAAAGAGGGAGTGGGTAGTACTTTTAGTGTGTCTATCCCTTTAAAACAAGGGCAAACTGAAAAAAAAGAAATTATACCAAAAGAGATTGTAGAGCATGAAAAATTAGATGCTCATATATTAATAGCAGAGGATAATAAAACAAATCAGTTACTTATAGGTATTTTAGTAGAGGAATTAGGACTTACATATAAAATGGTAAATGATGGCAATGAAGCAGTATCTATGTTTGGTGAAGAGAAATTTGATTTAGTTCTGATGGATGAAAATATGCCAAATCTCAATGGTATCCAAGCGATGCAAAAGATTCATAGTTTATATGGAGATTCTATCCCAATAGTTGCTTTGACTGCAAATGCAATGAGTGGAGATAAAGAAAGGTTTTTAAAAGCTGGCATGAGTGGGTATATCCCAAAACCAATAGATAATGAAGAGTTATATAGAGTTATAAAAAATTTATTAAAAAAATAATAGGAATTACATGAGAAGAGATGTTTTAGTTATAGGTGCTGGTGGTGCTGGTTTAGTAGCTGCTTTAAATGCAGATGAAAAAGGTGCAAAAGTTACAATTATTACAAAAGATTACCCAGCAAGGAGTCAAACTTGTATGGCACAGGGTGGAATAAATGCAGCTCTTGGTAATGCTGGAGAGGATAGTGTTGAAGCGCATATAGCAAATACTCTGAAATCTGCTCAAGGAATTGCAAATGAAGATGCCATTAAACACTTATGCTCACAAGCACCACAAGCAGTTGAATGGTTAAATAGTATAGGTGTGCAATTTAGCAGAACAAAAGAGAGTAAAATTGCTCAAAGAACTTTAGGTGGGGCATCCGCTCCTCGTGCTTGTTATGCACAAGACTATACTGGATTAAAAATTTTGCACACTCTTTATGATAGAGTTTTAGCATCTAAGATTGAGATTTTAAGTGATAGATATTTACTCGATTTAATTAATTCAGAAGATGAAAAATCGGTTTGTGGTGTTAGTGTTTTAAATAAGCGAACTGGAGAGGTTGAGATTTATAAAAGTGGGGCTGTTGTTTTAGCTACGGGTGGATATGCGAGAGTATATGATAAACACTCAACAAACGCTGTTGGAACAACAGGTGATGGACAAGCTGCCGCGATTAGAGCTGGAGCAAGACTAAGTGATATGGAGTTTATTCAGTTTCATCCAACAGCTCTTAAAAACTCTTCTATTTTAATATCTGAATCAGCTCGTGGTGCTGGTGGATACCTTTTAAACTCAAAAAATGAGCGTTTTGTCGATGAACTGCTGCCCCGTGATAAAGTAGCTCGTGCTATTGATGAGCAAATTAAAAAAGGGGAAAATGTTTTTTTAGATATTCGTCATCTCGGAGAGGAGTTTATAGATAAAGAGTTGCCTCAAGAGAGAAAACTAGCAATTCTATATGAAGGAGTTGATCCTGTATGTGATTTAATTCCAATAAAACCAGTAGCTCATTATACTATGGGTGGAATAGAAGTAGATAAAAATTCTCAAACTATAGTAAAAGGACTTTTTGCAGCAGGAGAGTGCGCAAACCATAGAGTTCATGGTGCAAATAGGCTTGGTGGAAATTCGCTTTTAGAATTGGTAGTATTTGGAGCACAAGCTGGAGAGAATGCAGCTGAGTTTAGTAAAAAGATCCTGAATCAAGTTCAGGATGACGGACATCAGGTTCAGGATGATGGGCATAAAACTCAAAATTGTCATTCTGAACTAGATTCAGAATCTAACATCGAGATAGATTTTTACAAAATCAAGATTGAACTTGGTAATCTGTTTTA
>WFPU01000263.1 GCA_015487435.1 Sulfurimonas sp. | reverse complement strand
ATGATATATAGTGATTTTTTTCACATAGAGTATGTTATAGTTGCAACATCAGCTATCATACTTTATCTTATATATTATGTATATACTAAAGATACACAATATAACCAAAATTTACACTCTATAGCTTCAGTTGTTGAAGATTTAAATCGTGAAATTTATTATTTGAAAAAAACTACAAAAGAGATACAAGTAAAATCAAAAATAGACTCTCGTGGTATGAGTGATGAAGAGATATATCAAGAGATTGAAAGAAGTGTTTACGATTTGGTCCACCCTCTATCTCAAGCGCTAAAGCAAGTGCAAGAAAATATAAATATGATAGATTCTCAGATTGAATCTCGTATTGCAAACTTAGAAAATGGCGTAAAACAAATATCTATTCCATCCTCTATACATGGAAATGATGATGAAAAAGTAATCTCACTTTATAAACAAGGTATTGACTTAGAAACTATATCAAAAGAGCTTCACATATCAAAAGCTGAAGTTGAATTTGTTTTAAAAATAAATAAAATAAAGTAAATTTCTTGGCTGATAAAAAACTTTTTACTTTGGTCTCTATCCTTATTGGTATTAGTATTATATTAGCATATAGTTTATCTGCATACACAACTTTACTTTTTGAAGTAAATGAGTTTCATTTTGCTATGCGTCAAGCTATATTTGGGATTTTAAGCATATCTATTATTTGGGGATTGGCTCAACTTGATCCAAATAGATGGTTAACCCCTCTAGGATTTACACTGTTTATTGGATCTACAATTTTAATGATTGCTATGCCTTTTTTACCAGAATTTTTAGTATCAGCAGTTGGTGGAGCAAAAAGATGGATAAAAATTTTTGGTTTCTCTTTAGCCCCAGTTGAATTTTTTAAAATTGGATTTATTTACTTCTTGGCATGGAGTTTTTCAAGAAAATTAGGTGATTATAGGGGTATGAACTTAAAAGATGAATTTAAGCGTTTTACCCCATATGCAGTTGTTTTTATAGGGGCTATGTTTATGATTGCCTTTGTTCAAAACGATTTAGGACAAGTTATTGTTTTAGGTCTTACACTACTTTTTATGTTGATGTTTGCAGGTAGTAGTTTTAGGTTCTTCTTTACACTTTTGGCTTCAGCTTTTTTATTTTTTATTTTTTTTATTTTTACAGCAGAACATAGAATTATACGTATAAAATCTTGGTGGGCATCTACACAAGATACTATACTTTCATTTTTACCAGATACATTAGCAAATGAACTTAGAGTCCCAACAGAGGTTGTACCATATCAGATAGGACACTCTTTAAATGCTATACATAATGGTGGATTTTTTGGTGTTGGAATCGCAAATGGAACATTTAAACTTGGCTTTTTATCTGAGGTTCATACAGATTTTGTTTTAGCTGGTCTTGCTGAAGAGTTTGGATTTTTTGGTGTTTTGTTTGTAGTATTAATTTTTATGTGGATGCTACAAAGGATTTTCAAAATAGCAAACCGTTCAGATGATACTCATATATATCTTTTTAGTATAGGGATTGGTTTGATGTTAAGTTTTGCATTTTTAGTAAATGCTTATGGAATAAGTGGGATTACCCCCATTAAGGGGATCTCAGTTCCTTTTCTTTCATATGGTGGATCTGCAATCATCGCTGCTTCAATAGGGATAGGGATGATCTTAATGGCATCTAAAAAAGTTAACATGAAGAGAGAAAAATGAAACTATGTATAACTGGTGGTGGTACTGGTGGGCATCTTATGATAGCTCAGGCTTTGGTTGAAGCTGCTGTAGCAGAGGGCTGTGAAGTTATTTTTATAGGTTCTATAAATGGTCAGGATAAAAAATATTTTGAAAGTAACAGCTCTTTTTCACATGTTTATTTTTTACAAACAACAGGTGTGGTAAATCAAAAAGGTTTGGGAAAAGTAAAAGCATTATTTAAAGTATTTTTAGCATTTTTAAAGTCTCGTAAAATTCTTAAACAGCATAAAATTCAAGCTACATATAGTGTTGGTGGATTCTCAGCAGCTCCAGCTTCATTTGCAACATTAAGCAAGTTTTTACCCCTTTTTATTCATGAGCAAAATGCAGTAGTTGGAAGATTAAATGCATTATTAAAACCATGTGCAAAAAGATTTATTCACGCATATGATGATAATTCCCCTATTAAAGGTTATCCAGTTAAAGAGGAGTTCTTTAAATCAGCTAGAGTTAGAGATGAACTAAAAACAATAATTTTTTTAGGTGGCTCTCATGGTGCAAAAGCCATAAATGATTTAGCCTTAAGTGTAGCGCATAAACTACAAAAAAAAGGTATTAAAATTATTCATCAAGCAGGCATTAATGATTTTGAGAGAGTAAAAAAAGAGTATGAAAATTTGGGTGTAGAGGTAGAATTATATTCTTTCACAAAAGAGTTAGACAAATTGATAGCACAATCTGATTTAGCAGTCTCTAGAGCAGGGGCATCAACACTTTGGGAATTAACTTCAAATGGATTACCAGCCCTATTTATTCCATATCCGTACGCTGCAGGGGATCATCAATTTTTTAATGCTAAATTTATAGTTGATAATAATTTGGGTTGGTGTGAGCGTGAAGATGAAAAACTTCGCTCAAAAATGATATCTATTTTAAAAGAGCCACTTAAACAAAAAAGTAAGGCATTATTAGAGTATTCCCATAAGGATGTTGCGAAGAAGATGATAAAAGATGTGCAAAAGGTCTTGAATGCTTAGAGAATTAGCGCAAGATTTAGTGGAGTTAATTTTTGATTGGGGATATTTAGGTATATTTTGCCTTATGGCAGTTGAATCTTCATTTATCCCTTTTCCAAGTGAGATTATTCTTATCCCTGCTGGATATTTGGCTAGTGAAGGTAAGATGAGTTTATCTTTGATTATGGCTAGTGGTTTGGGCGGATCAATGGTTGGTGCTTTTATAAACTACTATCTTGCACTCTTACTTGGAAGAAGAATTTTAGTTAAATTCGGCAAATATTTTTTTATAAAAGAGAGTGCTTTAGATAAAATGGATGATTATTTTAATAAGCATGGAGCAATCTCAACTTTTACAGGTAGACTCATCCCTGGTATTCGTCAACTTGTCTCTATCCCCGCTGGATTATCTAAAATGCATTTAGGAGTTTTTTCATTTTATACAGCACTTGGTGCTGGTTTATGGGCTTTAATTTTAGTTTTATTGGGATACTATATTGGTGAAAATCAAGAATTAATTGATATTTATCTAAAGCAAATTATTTATGTCATTTTAACTAGTTTAGTTATACTCGGATTTATATATTACAAATATCAAAAAAATAAAGGCTAAAAATGGATTATATGTTTGAATTAGGTTTTTTAGGAACTCGCGCACCATTTTTTATGGATTTTGTAACTATTATAGTTGCTGCTTTGCCATTACTAATGATGGGTGCTATCTCGTTTGCAGTTGCAAAAAAATATAAATATCATGCAATTGCTCAAATAGTTTTATTTGTAGTTTCTACAATTGTACTTATTTATTTTGAGGTTGGGGTTAGAGTTGGTGGAGGATTTCAAGGTTTTATGCAAGGGAGTTCAGTGTCACAGGGTTATGCTTTTATAGTACTAATAATCCATATTATAATCTCTGTAATTACAATTTTTATTTGGGTAATAACTTTAACAAGAGCAAAAAAACACTTAAAAGAAAATACACATAAAAAAATGGCTAAAATGACATTTATTGGAGTTTTATTAACTTCGTTATCTGGAATATGGGTATATCTACTGCTATTTGTTTATTAGTCCGATAAAGGAACAAGGTCCCTTTATCTTCGCTTGGGCCGCTGAGACCACTAAAGATTGCTTCTGTGAAGCAAAATTAAATTGAGACCTCTGATTAAATTATAAGTTAGATTCCAAGTCTCAAGCTTGGAATGACGATAGTTACGTCATTCTGGACTTGATCCAGAATCTAATAGCTAATTAATCAGAGAGTTCAATTAAATAAGGAAATGACTTATGATCAAAATTAATGAAAAAGCACCGGAGTTTTGTTTACCAAATCAAGATGATGTAGAGATATGTTCTCGTGACTTAAAAGGAAAATGGGTTGTTTTATACTTTTATCCAAAAGACAACACTCCAGGATGCACAACTCAAGCTTGTGAGTTCACTGAAGCTGCTCCTGATTTTTCAGATCTTGATGCAATCATACTTGGTGTAAGTGCAGACTCTACAAAAAAACATCGAAATTTTATAGAGAAAAAAGATTTAGGTATTACACTTTTAAGCGATGAAGATAGATCAATGATGCAAAAGTATGGTGTTTGGCAAATGAAAAAAAATTATGGTAAAGAGTATATGGGGATAGTTCGTACTACTTTCATAATCAATCCTGAGGGAGTTATAAAAGCTATTTTTCAAAATGTTCGTGTTAAAGGGCATGTTGCAAAGGTTCAAGCAGAATTACAAAAACTTTTTTCTAATTAATTTAAAAAATTAATAATTTTTAAAGGGATTTTGTCTTAAAATTATCAAAGATAGTTGTATGTGCAATTATCAGAATTGTTGATTACTGTGAAGAAAGACCAAACTATTTGTGAAAATAGGACGGAAAGCTTATGGGTCTCTATATTCAGAGAAAGCCGAGTTACCTAAGCAAAGGTGGTCTAGTGTTTTTGTTTAAATACAAAAAGAATTCTTTAGAGGGGGTATCATTGAGCAATATAAGTAAAATCTACTCACATAATATACAACAATCTGATGAGAAAAACTAACGTAATACTTCATCAGTAAGATAAATCCTTGGAGACAAACTGCAAGTTACATTTTTTTGTTTGTTAACTTTGGATTCTTCCTTTTTTACAGCGTTGTTAAGATCCCAACTTAGCAACGCACAAAAGCTTCATTTAAACATACATTCAGTATACTTCGCGGATTTTTCTTCTATAAAAGATACAAGGAAACATTAACAGATTATGTCAAAAGTTGGTGCAAATCTCTATTTTTAGAGAATATTGTTCGACATTTTCAAAGTAAAACTAACAAATTTCTGGCTAAGCAAAGCCCTTAAAGGACCTTAAATGGTAACTATGAAAGACCTATTAGAATGTGGTGTACACTTCGGACACCAAACTCGTCGTTGGAACCCAAAAATGAAAAAGTATATCTTTGGTGTTCGTAAAAATATCTATATTATAGATTTACAAAAAACTCTTCGTTATTTTCGTAACACCTATCAAATTGTTTTAGATGCTGCTGCTGAAGGTAAAACTGTATTATTTGTTGGTACTAAAAAACAAGCTCGTGTATCTGTTCGTGATGCTGCAATCTCTTGTAATATGCCATATGTAGATAATAGATGGTTAGGTGGTATGCTTACAAACTTCCCAACTATTCAAAAATCAATTCGTAAACTTGATGTTATTGAAGATATGCAAGAAAATGGTCAAATTGATCTTTTAACTAAAAAAGAAGCATTAATGCTTACTCGTCAAAAACAAAAGCTAGAGATGTATTTTGGTGGAATTAGACATATGAAAGTTCTTCCAGATCTAATGTTCGTAATAGATGCAGTTAAAGAACATACAGCAGTTTTAGAAGCTAACAGACTAGGAATCAAAGTTGTAGCTCCATTAGATACAAACTGTGATCCTGATTTCATCGATTATCCAATTCCTGGTAATGATGATGCTATCCGTTCTATCCAACTTTTTTGTAAAGAGATGGCTGCTGCTATTAATGAGGGTAAAGCTCTTAGAGATGCTCCTGCTGAAGAAGAAGTAATTGAAGAGAGTACTACTGATTCTGAAACAGCTACAGAAGTTAAAGAAACAGAAGTTACCACTTCTACTGAGGAAGCATAATCATGGCAGTTACAGCAGCACAAGTAAAAGAATTACGCGCAGCTACTGATGCGCCAATGATGGATTGTAAAAAAGCTCTAGTTGAAAATGATGGAGATATGTCAAAAGCAACTGAGTGGTTAAAAGAGCGTGGTATCTCAAAGGCAGCTAAAAAAGCTGATAGAGTTGCAGCTGAAGGTCTTGCTGGTATGGTAATCGCTAATGACTTCTCAAAAGCAACAGTTATAGAGATTAACTCTGAGACTGACTTCGTTGCACAAAATGAAGGTTTCCAAAATCTTGTAAAAGACTCTGCACAAGAGATTTATGATAATCAACCTGCTGATGTAGAGGCATTTAATAACTCTGCATTTGGTGAAAAGTTTGCTTCTGAAGTTGCAAAAATTGGTGAAAAGATAGAACTTCGCCGTTTTGCTACATTAACAGCAAGTGAAACAGAGGCTCTTAATGGTTATATCCATTCAAACAATCGTATAGCAGTTATCATTAAAGCTGAGTGTGATTCAGCAAAAACTGCTGAGGGTATGAGAGATATGCTTAAGCAAGTAGCTATGCATGCATCTGCTATGAAACCTACTACATTAAGCTATAAAGATTTTGATGCTGAATATGTTGAGAGTGAGACTAAAGGTCGTATAGAAGCACTTAAGAAAGAAAATGAAGAGTTATCTCGTCTTAAAAAGCCCCTTAAGAATGTACCTAAGTATATCTCTATGATGCAACTTACAGATGCTGTAATGGCTCAAGCTGAAAAAGATATCAAAGCTACACTTAAAGAGCAGGGGAAACCTGAAAAAATTTGGGATAAAATAGTTCCGGGTCAAATAGCTCGTTTTATTCTTGATAACACAATGCTTGATCAAGAACAAGCTCTTTTAGACCAACAGTATGTACTAGATGATAAAAAAACTGTAGCAGGGGCTGTTGAAGCTGCTGCTGCGTCTCTTGGTGGTACTGCTTCTATTACTGAATTTGTTCGCCTTGAAGTTGGTGAAGGAATTGAGAAAAAAGAAGATGATTTCGCCGCAGAAGTTGCTGCACAAATGGGATAAGGATCACTCCTTACCCATGAACTTACTAACCGCAAATAAACTATCCCACACCTTTGAGACAAACTTATTTCATGATGTGTCTTTTGAATTAAAAGCCCAAGAAAGTATCGCTATTATTGGCTTAAGTGGTAGCGGTAAATCTACATTACTTCATATTTTATCAACGTTATTAACCCCAAATGAGGGTAGTGTATCTTTGTTTGGTAAAGATATATCTACTATGAAAAATAAAGAACTCTCTAAAATTAAAAGAGATGATTTAGGTTTAGTATTTCAACAACATTATCTTTTTAAAGGTTTTTCTTCTAAAGAAAACTTAGAAGTAGCAGCAATGCTTTCAAATCAAAGTATTGATGATGAACTTTTAAAGAGATTAAATATTTATGAAACTAAAGAGCAAAAAGTAACACAACTCTCAGGTGGACAACAACAGCGACTCTCAATAGCAAGAGTTTTGACAAAAAAGCCTAAAATATTATTTGTGGATGAACCAACAGGTAACCTTGATAATATAACAAGCAAAGAAGTTAAAAAAATTCTTTTTGAATATTTAAAAGAGTATAATGCAGGTATGATTTTAGTTACACACAATGAAGAGTTCGCAATGGATTGTGATAAAGTTTATTGTCTTGAAGATAAAGAGTTAAGGCCTATAAAATGAAATATCTTGCTAAAAGCGTAGCTTCAGTGTCTGAACATAAACTGGACTTGTTCAGATTATGTGAGTAAATAATGGCTTGGGCTGAAGTATTTACACAGTCTTATGTAGTTGGTTTTATACTTTTGTTCTTTCGTTTTGGAGCATTATTTATAGCAACCCCAATTTTCTCTCACAAAAGTATACCAAACAGTATAAAAGCGGCAATGGCATTCTTTTTTACAATTGTGTTTTATTCATCTATGCCACCATTAGATATTCCCATAACTATTCCAAGTATATTTATAGCAATTTTAAGTGAACTATTATTTGGTTTAGTAATAGGGGTAATTTTACAAGTTGCTTTTAATGTAATAACTTTTGCAGGTGGCTTAATATCTTTTATGATGGGTTTTTCCTTGGCTAGTGCAATTGACCCTCAATCTGGTGTAAGTATGCCAATAATTTCACAATTTTTATCACTTATGGCTTTGATGGTTTTATTTTCTATAGACATGCATCACTGGATTTTAATATTTATAAGTGATTCACTTTCTACAATACCTCTTGGCGGTTTTATTATGCAAGAAAACTTATTTAATTATATTATATATGCTACTGCTCAGATGTTTTTAGTTGGTTTCATGATAGCTTTTCCAATTGTTGCATTAACATTTTTACAAGATATTATATTTGGAATGCTTATGAAAACAATGCCTCAATTTAATTTACTCGTAATTGGTTTTCCCATTAAAATTGGAGTGGCGTTTGTTGTATTAATAGCTACATTTGCATCTACAATGTTAATACTAAAGATGCAGATGCTAGATGCTTTTAATTATCTAGAGATGTTTTTTTAGTTTTTTTTTGATACAATATACACAAAGGAAATATCTTGAAAATTTTACTCTTAAATGATAACCCAGTTGTAAATAAGCTTGTAACTCTTAGTGCGCAAAAAACTTCAGATGATTTGGAAGCAGCTACTACTTTAGATGAGATAAATATAGACTCATGTGATTTATTAGTGATAGATGATACACTATATAGTGATGAGGTTATGCAAGAGTTAAAAGAGAAAGTTCAATATACTAAATCGTTGTATATATGCTCAAAAAATTCTGAAATTATAGATGGTTTTTCATCAATATTAAGAAAACCTTTTTTGCCAACAGATTTGGTTGAAAAGTTCTTACAACTTTCTAAAGAAATAGATTTAGACAGCTCAATTGAATCTAGTGAAAGTACAAAAGTTGATGAACAACTCGAAGAGTTTAGTAACCAAGAATTAGAAGACTCACAAGTGAATGAAGAAGAGTTAAATAGTGACGAAAAGAGTGATGAAGTTGAAAGCTTTGAAGAAGTAGATTCAGATATCTTAACTGAATCTAGCGAAGGTGTGAAAGTCGATGAGCTTGAAGAGTTTAGCGATCAAGAGATAGAAGAAGTAGAAGAACCTGAAAACGATGAATTAAGCTTAGACGAACTAGACAGTGAAGAGTTAAGCTTAGAAGACTTAGAAGAGGATAATATATTACTAGATGAAGACGATTTAGAAAATATGGATGATTTTAACTTAGATGAAACTGTTGATTCAGTTCTTGATAAAGACGATTTACAAGAGGTACAAGAGTTACTAGAGGCGACTTCAGATGGTTTAAATGAAGCTAATGATGATACAGAACTTGACGAACTCGAAGAGTTCAGTAACCAAGCATCTGGTGAATTAGAGCTGGATGATGAAGATTTAAACATCGATGAAAAAAATGTTGAAGTAGATGAATTAGAAGATGAAGAAGTAAATCTAGATGAATTAGAATCTGAAGAACTTGAATTAAACGAAGAAGAATTAGAGGAAGTAAATTTAGATAGTTTAACTGAACCCAGCAAAAGCACAGAAATTGACGAACTAGAAGAGTTTAGTAACCAAGAGTTAGAAGAATCACAAAATGAAGAATTAAGCCTAAATGATATAGAAGAGCAGATAGAATCTGCCGAAGAAGAGCTGACTCAAGAAGACTTAGAGAGTGAAGTTAGTTTAGATGATTTTGATTCTTTAACTACAAATGATTTAAAATTAGCTATTGGTGAAGCAGTAACTGAAGATAGTTCAAGTGAATCTAGCCAAAGTACAGAAGTTAATGAGCTCGAAGAGCTCAGTTTAGAGTCTCAAGCAAAAGAGAAAAACTTAGATGCAAATATCTCAACATCAACTGAAATAACTTCAGACAATGACGGAGTAGAAAAATTAAAAAAATTATTAGAAGCTTTAACAAACGAAGATGTAGCCGCAGCGATGAAGGGGATGAAGATAAATATTAATATTGAGCTAGGAAGCTAAAAGTGAATAATAATTCAGGGGCTATATTAGTATTGTCGGGTCCAAGTGGTGCTGGAAAAAGTACACTACTAAATGAAATAATTCAAGATATAGGTAAATGCTATTTTTCAATATCTACAACAACTCGCCCGATTCGAGAAGGTGAAACAAATGGAATTCACTATCATTTTGTAAGTGAAGAAGAGTTTAAAAAAGATATTGAAGATGATATGTTTTTAGAGTATGCTCATGTTCATGGAAACTATTATGGAACATCAATAAAACCAGTAAAAGATGCTTTAAAAGCTGGTAAATTAGTTATATTTGATATTGATGTTCAAGGTAATTCTGTTGTTACAAACAGATTAGGGGATATTACCACTTCAGTTTTTATATCTCCACCAACATTATCGGAGTTAAAACATCGTTTAGAAACTCGTAAAACTGACTCACAAAAAGTTATAGATCGTAGAATTGAAATGGCAAAAAAAGAGATACAGCGTATTTGTGAGTATGATTATTTAATAGTTAATGATAATCTTGAAGTTGCTGCTGATACATTAAGATATATTGCCAAAGCAGCAAGATTAAAAATCTCAGGAAATGAGATAAATGAGTTTGTTTACAAATGGGAAGATATAGATTAAAAACATAATTTTATCTGATAAGTGAAGTTACAGCAAAAAAAAGATATACTAGTAAAATTTAAATTTTTTAAACAAGGAAATATACTATGGGAT
>WFPU01000262.1 GCA_015487435.1 Sulfurimonas sp. | reverse complement strand
TGTCATCACTAGAGACATTCTGCATCACAATATTGATGTCAATTCGGTCTAAAAAAGGTTCAGAGAGTCTGTTTTTATACTTCTGAATCTCCAACTCATTACATCTGACATTTTTATCAAACCTTGCTAAAATCTAATACTAAAATAGGAGTTTAGAAATGATTTTATTAACAAATACTACTAAAAAGTTTATTAAACTATGCTACTATCTTACCATTCCTCAACAAACAATGCTACTAAATTGCCATTGTGAAAGGTTATAAGGTGAAAATATCAATGAAAAACCGTAAAATAGGCTATACCTACGGTAGTGTATCTGGATACTATTCTTTCAGAAAACAAAAAAGTATTGAATTTGAATCCACCCTAGAAAGAGATTTGCTTACATTATTAGAGTTTAATGACAGTGTCAATGATGTAGTTGAGCAACCATGTACAATAGGTTATACAAATGACAATGGTAGAGAGACTACATACACCCCTGATTTTTTGGTTCACTTTAATGAACCAGCTACTCAAACAATGTCAATAAGCAGAAAACCTCTTCTTATTGAAGTAAAGCCCAGAAATAGATTGATAAAAGATTGGGAACAACTCAGAAAAAAATTCAAAATAGCTGTGAAATATGCTCAAGCTAATCATATGCTTTTTAAGATTTATGATGAAAGCAGAATCAGAACACCATATCTTAAAAATATTCTATTTCTCAAAAAGTACAAAAAGCTTATATATGATAGAGACGAGACATTAAGTATTTTATCTTTTATTCAAAATAAGGGCACCACAATTATTGAAGAAGTCTTAGAATATCTTTATGTAACACAAGAAGACAAAGCAATAGCTTTAGGACATATATGGCATTTGGTTTCAACTAAACAACTTGTATGTCAACTTGACAATCCATTATCTATCACTACTACCGTATGGATAAATGAAAATCGTATTAAGGAGATACAATAATATGTATGATAATACTGAAGCTGTTCAGCTTGACCGAAGTATGACAAAAATCAAAGAAAATGAATATGTATCGTATGATGAGAGAATTTACAAGATTTCTAGCATTATAGATTTTAAAGAAGTTGTTGGTATAGATATCGAAACCAAGCGAGCTAAAAGACTGTCAATTTCAGATTTAAAACCTGTATCTGCCGAAACACTGCAAACTGAACATAAAAATGTTATTTTAAAAGATATTGCTGAGTTCACTGACGATGAATTTAAAGAAATGACAAGAAGATTTAATGCAATTGAACCCATTTTATCCAATACCATTTCAAAAGCAGAAATTGAAGAATATGCAAACAAAATAGGAGTTCATTTTACCACTATATACAGATGGCTAAAGCAATACAAAACTACTGGTACACTCGTAGGTCTTCTTCCAAAGGCTTCAGGAAGAAAAAAAGGTGAAAAACGAATAGACAAAAAAGTTGAACAAATCATACAATCTGTTATTGAAAACTACTATTTGACACATCAAAGACCCTCTATACAGTCTGTTACAACAAAAGTCTTCATTGAGTGTAAAAAGCAAAACCTACAGGCACCCGGTAAGAGTACCATCAGAAACAGAATTCATGCTCTTTCGGAATATGATGTATTAAAGAAGCAAGGCAACCGAGCTCTAGCACGAACAAAATTTGAACCAGCTCCCGATAAATTCAAAACCGACTATCCAATGCAAATTGTTCAAATTGACCATACGAAGGTTGATTTGATTTTGGTTGATGATGAAAGTAGAGAGCCAATAGGCAGACCCTATATTACTGTTGCAACCGATGTATATAGTAGAATGATTGTAGGCTATTATCTTTCACTCAATCCACCAAGTAGTGTATCTGTTGCTATGTGCATAACAAATATGGCACTACCAAAAAATCAACTCCTCAATCGTTTAGAAATTGATGCAGAATGGAATGCATGGGGATTTCCAGAGACTATTCATGTTGATAATGGAGCTGATTTCAGAGCAAAAGCTTTAAAGTCAGCAGGACTCATTCATGGCATAAATATTGAATTTCGACCTATCGGCAAACCAAACTATGGAGGACATATAGAACGAGCAATAGGAACACTTATGACTCCCGTTCATGAAATTCCCGGTACTACTTTTTCTAACACTCAACAAAGAAAAGAATATGACTCAGAGAAGCATGCAGCGATGACCTTTGGAGAATTTGAGAAATGGCTTATTACTCACATTACAAAGATATATCATGAACGAAAACATGAAGGTATCGGTATGCCACCAAAAAAACTTTGGGATAAAGGTATCTTTGAAGGAGAAGCACCAATAGGTCTCTTACCAAAACCTTCCGATCCACTTAGTATCACTCTCGATTTTCTTCCTATTTATGAAAGAAGTATCCAAAAAAATGGAGTTACAATTGAAGGGCTTAATTACTATGCTCATTCACTTCGAGCAAAAATACATGCGAAAGATGACAGCACAGGAAAAAAGAAAAAATTTATTTTTAAAAGAGACCCTAGAAATATCAAATACATTTGGTTTTACGATGAATTACTACAAAAATACTTTAAAATCCCTGTTGCAGACCAGTCCATGCCAGATATGACACTGTGGGAATTTAACTTAATTAAAAAACGATTACATGAAAAAAATATTTATCATATTGACATGGATAAAATATTAAATGCTCATGAGGAATTACATAAACAGATTGAAGAATCAGTCCATAAAAGTAAAAAAGCGAGAAGAGCGAAACAAAGACTCAAGAACCAAACCAAAGAGGCAAATATGGTAACATCCAAAACCATCAAACATTCTCAACCAGTACAACAGCATACAATTGATGACAATCTATGGGATGGTGATATTCCTATTTGGGACGAGGAGTAAAACATGAATAGTTTATTTCCTCACCTTAACGACAAGTATAAACCTATTGCTTCACAAAGTAAAGAACAAAGAATTCTGCATCTTCATGGAGAAGTGCTTATTAAATATCCAAAAGCAAAAAAAATTCATAGCATTTTAAATCATTTTATGAGTCGCCCAAAAAAAGCACGGATGCAAAACCTGCTAATAACTGGAGATTCAAATATGGGAAAAACTTCTATTCTACGGTCTTTTATTAAAGAACATCAAGATTATAGAATAGAAGATGAAGATGGTATGAGCCATGCCATCAAACCTGTTGTCATGGCTTTAGCATCTGATAATGCCGATGTTAAGCATCTGTATATCTCTATTCTGGAAGCTCTTAATATATCCTTTAACCCAACTGACCCATTAGCCAAGCTTCGTCATCAAATGTTTTATCTTCTAAGAGAAACGGATGTAAAAATGCTCATAATCGATGAGATACATCACTTTTTACGAGGTACTCCAAAGCAACAAAGAAATGTTATGGATGCTCTTAAAAATATTGGCAATGAACTTATGATACCACTTGTATGTGTCGGTATTCCAGAAGCATCCATTATTCTAACATCCGATGAACAATTACGGAGCAGATTTGATGAAATACAACTTATAAAATGGACACTTGACAAAAATTTTTTGGGTCTTTTACAATCCTTTGAGAGGCTAATTCCACTACAAAAACCATCCAATCTGACAGAAAAGGAAAAAGCCATTTTACTTCACAGTATTTCAGAAGGCAACTTAGGTGATTTACACCGCCTTCTTATTGAGTGTGCTACATATGCAATAGAAAATGATATTGAAGAGATTACAGTTGACATTATCCGAAAGTTTCAATGGGTAAAACCAACAAGTACACTTACATCACGAATTATTCCGGTATAACTATGAAGATAGCTATTGCGATATTATGTAGCAAACGCACAAAGAAATTCCCTACTTTTTAGCTAAAATTATCCCCATAAAACATCATATTTTAGGGGGTTTTCTATGGCAGAGAGTCATGTAATATCGGCACTTATAAAAAAGAGAAGTGAACTATCTGGTGAGATAGAGTATTATGAAAAAATTATCAAAGAATGTAAAGAGAATTTAACTTCGATAGATAAAACTATCCATATATTTGATGAGACATACGATTTAAGAAGTATAAAAAGCAAAAGAGTTGTTAAAAACAGCTACTTTGCAAGTGGTGAAGCCACTAAAATGGCGCTTGATGTGCTTAGGACTGCGAATAAACCTTTAAGAACAGATGAGATAAGTGATATTGTAGCTTCTAACAAGTCTTTAATTTTAGAGGGTAGAGATAAGGTCAATTTTCAAAAATCTGTTCTTTATGCTTTGAACACAAGCGAAAAAAGAGGTTTGGTTGCATCCGTTGGTAAAGAGGGGTTATCTTTGATGTGGAGCATAGCAAAAATAGCCTAAGCCCCCAATCTCTCCGCTACTCTATGATTGCCTTGCCAATATCCGCAAAACTCATTGCTTACAGGTGTATTCATACATCGTGTAAAAATATCTCTAAAGATAGCTCCGTTGCTCATTCTGCGTGTATCTTCACGATAAGCAATTTCTCGTGCGTAATTAGAGAGATAGAGATTTGAGATATGATGGCATTGTCCATACTCCATTCTTCTAAATCTGCTATTGTAGCTCTCACTCTGATTATTACAAGCTCCCTCACTGCTTTTATACTCTTTTGAGTGATTAACTCTTTTCATATCGTAGTGAGCGTGAAAAATATCGTAGCCTTGATGCTCATCTGAGTGTAGCTCTGCTCCTTGTTTCACATTTTTATAAACAAGCTCTTGAATATCTTTACTCTCTTCGCTTTTTACAATAAATGTTTTAGTTTTTACAGCTCCCACAACTTCATCAAATTCACTATCTGCTCTTTGTCTAATAGAGATAACAACTCTCTTTTTAGGCTTATGGGCTTTTCTTCTATCAATTCTGTCATCAATGTTATTCGCAGGACGGATATAGTTGCCGACATAGACACCATCAATCTCGCATACCCCTTCTAATTTTACTCCCTCTTCCTCTTTGGTAGGCATCAAACTTTCTCTGATTTTTTGAGATAAAACCCAAGCTGTTTTATACTGCACATCTAAATCTCTTGATAATTGAAGTGCTGAGAGTGATTTAACTGCATTGGTAAAAAGTGCAATGGCGATAAGATAGACTTTTAAAGGCTTTTTATGACTTGCGAATATAGTACCACTTGTTACAGAAAAAGTATGCTCACAATGTTTACAACGAAACTGCTTACGAGAACTTATGAAATATGGCTCATGACAAGTTCCGCAACTAGGACAAACAGGCACACCCTCTGTATCACTCCATCTGATAGCTTTAAAATATTCAAACGCTTCTGTTTCACTCATGTTAAAAAGCTTCATAAGTGATAAATCTCTGGCTTGTGTTGATAAGAGGAAGTGTTGTGCCATTTTTTAGTCCTTTGTATGCTTTATATATTTTATATTATATCGAAATTGATTATAAAATGTCAAGATAATATAATCATTTTAGAGATATTTATGTTTTATTTGTATATATTTTTATTTTATGGTAGAATACTCACAATAAAATTTAAAGATGAAAAATGAACATAGATGATTTGCCTAGAAACATTATAAAATCAGAGCTAAAAAGAAAAGGCTTAAAAGTAAAAGATTTAGTTGAGCTTTTAAAACCTTACGGAGAAGAACTTACAGAGCTTGCTTTTAATAACAAAATGAGTCGTGGTGGTTTTTCTGCGGTGTTCTTTTTTAAGTGTATGAAAGCTTTAGAAGTGAAAAATATAAGATTAGAGGATTAGTATGGATACATCAAAGAAAAAAGAAATTATAGCTTTTTTAAAACTACTTGGATTTAAAAGCAAAGACAAAAAAGATAGTATTTTTGAAAAAGAATATAAAAGCCAAAAATACACTATAAAAGTTGATTTACACAAAGGAAAAGATGGAGAGATTTTTTATCGTTCTGACAACAAGACAACTATTGAAAGAATAGATGATGGGCAGATACAAAGGGGTGATAAAACAACTTCAAATTTTTCAGAAAAAGAAAATTTTGTTGTATTAGAAGTAGTAAATAGATTGCTTGAAAAAGGCTACAACCCAAACGATATTCACTTAGAGAGAAGGTATCCTTCAGGAAGAGGTGCAAGTGGTGGAAAGTCTGATGTTTGCGTATATGATAGAGAGAAAAAATCTTTAATAATTATAGAATGTAAAACATGGGGAGAGGAATTTGAAAAAGAGAAACAAAAGATGCAAAATCATGGTGGACAGTTATTTGCTTATCTAACCAATGACAAAAATACAAAATTCCTTGTTCTTTATGCTTCACGAATTTATAACGATAAGATTCAGTATGAGAATTTGATTATTCATATAAAAGATAGAGAGGAAGATTTAAAAAAGAACCTTAAGCAAATAGAAGAAGAAAATATCAAGTTATACAGGGATGCAAATAACAAATCAGAACTTTTTGAAGTTTGGAAAGAATCTTTTAATATGTATTTTCATTTTAATGGAATATTTGATGATGACACCAATGCTTATTCTCTTGAATTGAAAGCTATTAAAAAAAAGAATTTAAAACCTCTAGGAGATGCTCAAGGATTATTTAATAAATTTGCAGAAATTCTTAGACACAACAACATATCCGATAATGCCAATGCTTTTAATAAGATACTATCACTTTTTCTTTGTAAAATCGTGGATGAAGAAAAAAATGATGAAGAGGTTTTAGATTTTCAAGTAAAAGAAGATGAAGAATATGAAAATCTTATAGATAGATTGCAAAAGTTATATCAACAAGGAATGAAAAAACTCAACGAAGAGATAATTTATTATTCAGAGAAAGATTTAAAAAAACTAATAAAACTTTATCCAACACAAACTCCAATTGAGACAATTGAAGATATTTTTAGAGAATTGAAATACTATACAAATAATGAATTTGCATTTAAGGAAGTTCATAATAAAAAATTATTTATTCAAAATGGCAGGGTTCTAACTGAGGTTGTTAAACTCCTTCAAAATTATAAATTCAAATACAGCACACAACAACAAGTGCTAGGAGATTTTTTTGAATTAATGCTAAATCATGGAGTAAAACAATCAGAAGGACAATTTTTTACACCAATACCAATAGTTAAGTTTATAATACTATCTCTTGGATTTGATGAAATAGTTGCCAATAAGCTTCGACAAGACGAGGATTATTTACTGCCTAAAATATTAGATTATGCTTGTGGTGCAGGACATTTCTTAACAGAGAGTATTGATGCTTTGCAAAATATTATACAGCAAGTAGATACAACAGTTTTACCAGAATATACACGAAAAAAAATCCAAGAATATAAAAACAATACAGAATGGACTAAAGATTATATTTTTGGAATAGAGAAAGACTATCGATTAGCCAGAACCTCGCAAATAGCTTGTTATATAAACGGTGATGGAGATACCAATATAATTTTTGGAGATGGTTTAGAAAACCATCAAGCATTGCAAATGGATAAAAAAAAGTTTGATGTAGTTGTAGCTAATCCCCCATATTCAGTATCTGCTTTTAAAAATTATCTCAATGTTGGTAAAACTGATTTTGAATTATTTGATAGTTTAACTGAGAAAAGTAGTGAGATAGAGGCACTATTTATTGAAAGAACAAAACAGGTTTTGCAATATGGTGGTGTAGCAGGAATAATTTTACCAGCAACTATTTTGAAAAATAGAGGAATTTACGAAAAAGCGAGAGAGGTTCTGTTAAAGTATTTTGAGATAAGAGCTATAACAGAGCTTGGTGGTTCTACTTTTTTGGCGGCAAAAGGTGTTTCAACGGTTGTTTTATTTCTAAAAAGAAGAGATGATAAATTTTTAAAAGATAGAGAATATATAGCAAATGATGTGTTTGACGGAATACATATTGATACAGAAAAACGATATATCAAAGAAAAAAAGTTTGTAGAATTATTTTGTAAACACAGAGGATTTGATTTTAAAGATTATATTCGTTTTTTAAAACTTGAAATTAATGATAGTTTATTAAACACTGAGATGTTTAGTGAATATAAAGAAGCATTTGACAACAGTACAGAGATAAAACACTTAAAGAAAAAAAGCTACTTTAAAAAATATACGCAACAAGAAAAAGAAGAAGAGCTACAGAAGCGATTTTATGATTATTGCAAAGAACAAGAGAAAGAGAAGTTTTTATATTTTATGCTTTGTTTAAGTGATGGGAATTTTAACATAGAAAGCATAGAAGATTACTATAAGCCACAGCAAACAGTGATTATTAAAACTGGTAACGATGATAGTAAGCAAAAGGAATTTCTTGGTTATGAGTGCAAAGATAAAAAGGGAAATGAAGGGGTTAAAATTATTAACTATGGAGGAAAATTATTTGATGTAACAAATGCAAAAAATCCAAAAAAAGCAAGTAGTTATATACGAGATATTGTAATAAATGGGACATTGTCTAGTCAAATTGATAGTGAAATAAAAGAGAATGTTAGTATTTATAGGTTAATTGATTTATTGGATTTTAATAAAATTACTTTTGAAAAAAAGATTAAAACTTTTTCTGACAAAAAAATTAGTATTCAAACTAGATGGAATTTGGTGAAACTTGGGGAAGTTACTGAAATTTTAAGTGGCGGAACACCTAATACGGCAGTTGATGATTACTGGAAAGGTGAAATTAACTGGGCTACATTGTCTGATACTAAAAATAAATATCTCCATTCCACCAAAAGAAAAATTTCAAAATTAGGGTTGCAAAAAAGCAGTGCAAGACTTCTACCAATAAATACAGTAATATTTTCTAGTAGAGCAACTATTGGTGAAGTGGCAATTGCAAAAGTCGAAACATCTACAAATCAAGGATTTAAAAATTTTATTTGTAATCAAGAAAAAATAAACTATCAGTTTCTCTATTAT
>WFPU01000261.1 GCA_015487435.1 Sulfurimonas sp. | reverse complement strand
CAATCCTTTTAACACAACTTCAATGTCAAAAAATATTTCTATCTTAGATATTTGCAGATTGATCTATAATTATACTAATTCTAATAATATTAATCATTTTAAACTTTCTGCAATAATTGATAATATTATAAAAAAATATATTTTAAAAATAATAGACATGAATCCTCAATATAGTGAGTGTATTTATCGTAATGGTAAATATATTTTGTCTATTCAGAGGACGAAAGAATTTGTTAAAAAAGCTATTCTCTACAAAACGTATAATCATATGTTTTTATTTTATAAAAACGTAAGTTTAAGTTTTGGAAAATACAATCGCCAAAAATGTTCTGAGTCGTTATCAATTAAATAGAACAATAGCAACAAATAATTCTTGTTGTTAATTCTGGTCGAAGGTCGGTGGATTGCCTGAAATGAGTTCGGGAACTGGAGTGTGGCTCTAGAGGCACTCTGGGGGGGAAGTTGGCGTTGTTAACCTATCCGCGTTAGTTACTAACGCATAGGTTAATGACAAAAATTTCCTTTTTTGACTAAAAAAAAAATGAATTAGATTGATAATAATAACAACAACAGCAGCATCAACACGAACTTATTTTTATTATCAAAATGAATAATAAAAGAACATTATCTCAAACATATAAAAATAGACAATCTCCTAAGAAGTTAAAGCTCATTAATTATGATGAATGGTCAAGGATAATCTTTGATTTATCAAATTTATCCTTAATACCAAATCAAAATCCATCCTTACAAAATCAAGACGATTATTTCAGGGATGATCAGGAAGAAGAAGTCGGAAACAACTCTGAGGTCGGAAACAACTCTGAGGTTGGCGGCAACTCTGAAGAAGACGACAGCAACTCTGAGGTCGGAAACAACTCTGAAGAGGTAGGAAACAACTCTGAGGCCGGAAGCAACTTTGAAGACGATAACAATCTTGAATATTTTGAGCCTGAAAATTCAGAATTTGAGTTTGAGGATTCAGAATTTGAGTCTGACGATGCTTCTCATGATAGTGATAAAATGGATATTGTTCCTAGAACAATAAACATTTTAATGGAAATATTGAAAAAATATAAACCAAAAGATTAAAATTAACACATTTATTTCCTCGTCCACATTGGATGAACCTCATACCTTTCCTCGTCCACATTGGATGAACCCTTTCCGCGTTTATATTAAACGCAACCCTTTCCGTGTCCACATTGGATACACTTTTTTGTGTTATATGAGGCCTAAACTTTTTGTTATTTTTTTGCGCCAACATCCCGCGGGCCTTGTTATTTTTTTGCGCCAACATCCCGCGGGCCTTGTTATTTTTTTGCGCCAACATCCCGCGGGCCTTGTTATTTTTTTGCGCCAACATCCCGCGGGCTTTGTTATTTTTTTGCGCCAACATCTTGTCTCGAATCAATATAAAAATACAAAAAAGGAAATTTTTGTCATTAACCTATGCGTTAGTTACTAACGCGGATAGGTTAACAACTCCAATCTCCCCCCAGAGTGCCTTTAGAGCCACACTCCAGTTCCCGAACTCATTTCAGGCAATCCACCGACCTTCGACCCAAATTAACAACAAGAATTATTTGTTGCTGCTGCTGTTGTTGTTCTTGTTGTTGAAAGATTTATATTTATTAAATGTAAATCTTCCTTTTAATCGTTGAGAAAATTCCCTTATTTCCATATTTTCCGACGCCGTCCCATTATAAATTTTGCCGAAAGCCCTAATGCTCCATATATATTGACGCTTCATTATATTTGGATTGAAATTTGCAGTGATTGAGATTTTCAATCCATTGAATTCGAAGTTGTATTCGAAATCATTTCGAGGACCTTCTTTTATCTTCATACCAGTGTAAGTTGATGGAACTACGATTATCCTCACTGAGGTATATTCGTAATTCACCAAATCAACTCCGCCATACTTAAAGTACCGATTTAGAGGCACCAGATTTCTTTTTAACATTCTATTAGAGAATTGCTTTTTGTAATAAAAAGTATCTCTAAGATATGATAACGAAATATTTATCTTTGTGTATGTGTCGATATAATTTTTCATTGCTTATAAAATGAGAATGAGTGAGAAAGGAACTAAAATAAGAGTGATAAGTGAATAGAGAAAGAGAGAGAGAGAAAGATGTTTTCTGGTCAAAATTCATTTTTTTTTATATATTACATAAAAAAAAATGAATTTTGACTCTAAAACATCTTTTCCTCTTCCAATACTCACTCTTAATTTTAGTTCCTTTCTACTTACTCTTTTAACGCTCTAACTTTATTATTCATCAAATGAAAGATTCTTATTTTCAAAACGCAGAAAATAGAATTCGTTATCTTAAGAATGTGTTTCTATCAAATGATAGAGATATTAGTAATAAAAACATTAGGCGAAACATCGTACCTTTAGAAAAACTATTCTACGAAAGAAATATTACAAAATTTGTAATAAACTACAAAGATGCACAGGTCGTAATTATTAAAATGCCAACATTTTCAAAAAAGGTCGACGTTGTATGCAATAATAATAATAAATTCTGCGCGATTCATCATAGAATAAAGATTATTATTAAAAACATTCATAACGAACAAACCAATGATTATGAATATTGCTACTTTAACGAAGTATTAGAATTAAAAATAAGCGGAAATTCATCAACTAGCGAGATAAAATCCAAATTCTTTCCTCTTAATTTTTAATTCTAATTGCGGTGGATTGCCTGAAATGAGTTCGGGAACTGGAGTGTGGCTCTAGAGGCACTCTGGGGGGGAAGTTGGCGTTGTTAACCTATCCGCGTTAGTAACTAACGCATAGGTTAATGGCAAAAATTTCCTTTTTTGTAGCGGGCCGGGCTTACTTATATTTTTTATTTTTTTTGTGAAGCATTTATATAACACAAAAAAGTGTGTCCAATGTGGACACGGAAAGGGCTGCGTTTAATATAAACGCGGAAAGGGTTGCATTTAATGTGGAATATGAAAGATATGAGGTTCATCCAATGTGGACGAGGAATGGTATGTTT
>WFPU01000260.1 GCA_015487435.1 Sulfurimonas sp. | reverse complement strand
TCTATTAACTAACCAAACTCTTCTGTCTTCAAACTACACACTCTCTACACATTATGTACATATAATATATTTAGAAGTTTATATCCTCATTATTATGATTTCTAATAAGGTGTTATTATGTTATTTAAGGAATATTACATGAAAAAAATTAGTTGTACCATATGATGATAAATAGAAGAAATTTTTTAAAGGCTGGTTTTTTAAGTTCATGTGTATTAGTAATGGGTGGTTGTGAACTTTTTAGTGTAACTACCCCTATGCAAACTATAAAAGTGTTACAGTATGATCTATTTCCACATGCTAAAAAATTAGATGTAGATGTGAATAAGTATTTTCAGATAGTACTCAATCATTCTCGCATAGATGAGAGTAAAAAAAAACATATCAAAAATGGAGTTAAGTGGCTAAATGAAGAAGCAGTCGAGTTGTTTGGTAAAACTTATATAAAATTAGACTCTTTACAAAGGCAAAAAGTGTTGATATTAATCTCTAAAACTAGATGGGGTGATCGCTTTATAAGTAGAATGCTTATCTATATAATGGAAGCAATTTTTAGTGATCCAATATATAATGTTTCTTCTGGAGATGGATGGGCATGGTTGAATTTTAAAACGGGTCTTCCGCAACCAAAAGAGGCACTTTTATGATTTATGATATATGCATAATTGGAAGCGGGGCTGGTGGATCCCCTATAGCTTATGAACTCTCAAACGCAGGTTTTAATGTAGTAGTGCTTGAAAAAGGAAAAAACTTCACAGAATTAGATGTATCTAAAGATGAGTTAGCAGTATCAAGGCGTGATAAATTTATCCCTATGTTAAAAGATGAAAAACATATTATCAATGAGATAGATGAAAACGGTAAATCAACAAGATTTGATGGACATGAGTATAGTTGGAATTTTTGGAATGGTTCAATGGTTGGTGGTTCATCAAACTTGATGAGTGGGTATTTTCACAGGATGAAGCCAAATGATTTTAAACTAAAAAGTGTTTATGGAGATATTGAAGGTGCAAATATAGTTGACTGGGTTATCTCTTATGAAGATTTAGAACCTTATTATGAAAAAGTTGAACGGATTATTGGCGTGAGTGGCGTTGTTAAAAAACATAAATTTTTAGAACCAAGAAGCACAAAACAATTTCCATATCCTAAGCTCTCAGAAAATGGTGTAACTGCTTGGTTTGACAAAGCATGTGAGAAACTATCTTTAGAGAGTTTTGAAACTCCTCGTGCTATTTTATCTGCTGATGCATTAGATAGAAAAGGTTGTGAATACTCTAATTTTTGTGGAAGTTATGCTTGTGCTACTGGAGCAAAAGGGAGTGCAAGAGCCGCCTTACTTCAAAAATGTAGCGCTAAAATAATTCCAGAAGCTTTTGTGTATAAACTTGATAGTGATGACAAAAAAGTAACCGCTGCACATTATTATGATAAAGATTTAAATTCACATTCTCTAGAGGCTAAAATATTTGTTTTATCTGCACAAGCTATAGAGAGCGTACGCCTTCTTTTAAACTCTAAAAACAAACATTTTCCTAACGGTTTGGCTAACACTAACAAACAAGTTGGAAAAAATTTAATCTTTTCAGCTGGTGGAAGTGGCAAGGGTAGATTTGACTTTAAAGATTTAACTAAACAAAAGCAAGACACGCTTATGCAAACAGGATTGTTCTTTAACCGTTCACTACAAGATGATTATGAATATGAAGAAGATTCTAAAAAATACAAGGGTGGTACTACTGACTTTTTGTTTGAGCATCAAAATATTATAAGTCGTGCTAGTAAAGAATTTTATGATGAAGGGGGAAATTTATTGTGGGGAGATGCTCTAAGGGATAAGATTCACAGTAAACTTACAACTTCAAGAAAAGTATCATTTGAAGTTTTTAATGATTGGCTTCCTACCGATAAATGTTTTGTTGGGGTTGATGATAAAGAAAAAGATAAATTTAATATCCCCGTTGGAGTTATAAATCTTCATGGACATCCCCACGATCTCAAAGTTGGTGAGAGACTTGCAAAAAAAGCTGTAAAAATTCTAGAGGAGATGGGTGCTAAAGATATAAGCTACTCAATCTCATCAGCGCCACCACCAAATTTAGTAGCAGGTGGATGTAGGTTTGGAGATGATGCTAAAACTTCAGTTCTTAATAAAAATTGCAAAACTCATGAATTAGATAATCTTTATGTAGCAGATGCTTCATTTATGCCAACTGGTGGAAGTGTCCCATATACGTGGACAATTTATGCAAATTCTTTTAGGGTAGCAGATGAAATTTTAAAAATTTTAAAAAATTAATCTTATTATTCATGTTTTGTTTATATAT
>WFPU01000259.1 GCA_015487435.1 Sulfurimonas sp. | reverse complement strand
GTATATACCTAATGTTTTTTCTGCTTGACTTAAAAGAGGGAATTCGATGGGTTATAGCTATGGTTACAATATTGATGATTTTATATCAAACTAATATTATTGAATTAGAACATTCAGAATTTATTATATTTTTTGTTGCTACAGCATTATTAGCTTTTCTTTTGAGTAGATATGAAAAGATAAAACAAGAGAGTGAACAACAATTTTTAAATCATAACAAAGAACTAAAAGAGGCTGTTGAGAAAAAAACACAAGAGTTAAAACTACAAAAAGAGATGTTTGAGACTCTTTTTCAAAAATCTCACGATGGAATACTGCTTATTGAAAATAAAAAATTTGTTGATTGTAATGATTCTATAGTAAAAATGCTTGGATATAAAAAAAAAGAAAATCTTTTAGATAAGCATCTATCTGAGTTTTCCCCTAAATATCAAACAGATGGAGAGTTGTCATCTACTAAAGCAGATAAAATGATGCAACTATCTTTAGAAAATGGTGCTCATAATTTTGAATGGTTATACACAAGAGCAAATAAAGAAAATTTTTGGTGTGATGTTACATTTACTAACTTAACCATAGGAGATAAGCATATCATACATACTGTATGGCGTGATATCTCTGATAAAAAAGCTCTAGAATTTGAAAATACAAAAATTAAAGAAAATTTAGAAAAGGAAGTTCAAAAACGCACACAAGAATTAGTCACAGCAATGAGGGCAAAAGCTGATTTTCTTGCTAATATGTCACACGAAATAAGGACACCACTTAATGCACTTATGGGCTTTATTGATATATTGAAAAAAGATGAAAAAGATTTACAAAGACAAAAGTACTTTGATATTATTAATAGTTCTAGTCAAGATTTATTGACAATAATTAATGATATTTTAGACTTTTCAAAAATTGAGAGTGGAAAATTTGAGATAGAACAAATACCTGTTAATTTGAGTAAATCCTTTAAAGATATACAGTTACTGTTTTTTGAAAAAGCTAAAGAAAAAGATATAAAACTGGAATTAAATATTGATTCTGAATTTCCAAAATATGTCCTTAGTGATTCTGTTAGAATAAAGCAAATTGTCTCAAATTTGGTAAGCAATGCAATTAAATTTACTCCTAATGGTAAAAAAATATATATTGATGTAGAGTATAAAGTTGGATTCTTAAATGTTTTTGTAAAAGATGAAGGTATAGGGATAGATAAAAAAAGTCAAATCAAAATATTTGATTCTTTTTCACAAAAGGATAGTTCTACTACAAGAAAATATGGAGGTACTGGTCTAGGTCTCTCAATAAGCAGTAAACTTGTAAAGCTTTTTGGTGGTGAATTAAAAGTAAAAAGTGAAGTTGGAATTGGTAGTAAATTTTATTTTTCAATACCTTTAGAAATAGTAAAAGAGATAAAAAAAGAAGAAAAAACTCTACAAAATAATAAGCAAAAATTAAAGGGTCATTTACTTGTTACAGAAGACAATAAATTAAATCAAATGTTTTTAGAGGTTGTTTTAAGTAAAATTGGTTTAACCTATGATATAGCAAATAATGGAGAAGAAGCTGTAAAATTATTTAAAACATCTAAATATAATGTGATTTTAATGGATGAAAATATGCCTATTATGAATGGTATGGAAGCTACAAAAAAAATAATTGAAATTGAAAAAGAAAATAATTTAACCCATACACCAATTATAGCTGTAACTGCAAATGCTATAAAAGGGGATAGGGAAAGGTTTATAGAGGTTGGAATGGATGAGTATATTACAAAACCAGTAGATACTAAAAAGTTAAATGAGGTTTTAAGTAAATTTTTATAAGATAAGGAGTTAAAATGTTAGATTCTATTTTACTGCGAATTGCAAAAAGTGCAATATTAAACAAGCTAAACCACACTTACAAGTTTGATGAAAATAAACTCTTAGAGAGATATCCGTTTTTAAAAAAGGATGGTGCTACTTTTGTAACTTTGAAAAAAGATGGAGAGTTGCGAGGTTGTATTGGCTCTATCATAGCTTATCGAACACTGCTTGATGATGTTATAAATAATGCTATCTCAGCAGGATTTGAAGACCCTAGATTTAATGCTTTAAGTGAGGATGAATTATCACGACTTAATATTGAAGTTTCACTTTTAAGTGAGCCTACTATAGTAAAGTATGAAGATTTTGATAATTTATGTGAAAAAATTCAACCAAATGTAGATGGTTTAATTTTAAAACATGGGATATATCAAGGGACTTTTTTACCTCAAGTTTGGGAGCAGTTGCCAACTCCAAAATTATTTTTAGAACACCTAAGTCAAAAAGCAGGTTCTTCTATTTCAATTTATGAGGAGCATCCAATTATTTATAGATATAGTGTTGATTCTACAGAGGAGGAATTTGATGAAATACTACAGTTATAAAGATGAAGATACTATCATCTGTCTTTTGTGTAAACATTATTGTAAAATTTATGAGGGTAGGCATGGTTTTTGTGGTGTAAATTATAATATTGACTTAAAACTTGTAAACAAAACATATAATCATCCAAGTGCAATTCATATAGATCCCATTGAGAAAAAGCCACTTTATCATTTTTTACCATCTTCTAAATCTTTATCTATAGGGACACTAGGATGTAACTTTCGTTGTCCATTTTGTCAAAACCATTCTATATCTCAAACAAATGATGTAGATGAAGGTGTTATATATACTCCAGAAGATATTGTAAATATAGCGATAAAAAATAAAACCGAAAGTATAAGTTATACTTACAATGAACCAACTATTTGGTACCCGTATGCTAAAGATATTGGTGTATTAGCAAAAGAGAGAGGGATAAAAAATATATTTGTCTCTAGTGGATATGAATCTAAAGAGGTTTTAGAAGATATGAAACTTTGGTTAGATGCTATAAATATTGACCTTAAAAGTTTTTCTTATGATTATTATAAAAAAGTTTTAAAAACAAATTTAGATGGTGTTTTAGATTCTCTTGTATCTTTTGCTAAAAGTGATATTTGGCTAGAGATAACAACTTTGCTTATTCCAGGAGTTAATGATAGTGAAGAGGAGATAGATAAGATGGCAGAATTTATCTCTACAAAACTTGGTAGAGATATTCCATGGCACTTTAGTGCATTTCATCCAAATTATAAGATGTTAGATACTCCAAGTACTTCTTTGGAGAGTTTACAAAAAGCCAGAGAGATAGCTTATGGTTTTGGTATAAAATATGTATATCTTGGAAATGTACAAAACGACAGCTCTACATATTGCCCTAGATGTAAAAGTAAATTGGTAGATAGGGCAGGGTTTCGTTCACACATGGAGACTATAGTTGATTCAAAATGTGCATCATGTGGAGAGAGCATACAAGGAGTTTGGTCATGAGACGAGAGATGAGTGTAAATGGAACTTTTTATCCAGGTAGGGATGTTGAACTAAAGAGATATTTTGAACATTTCTCTAAAGTTTATGATGAAAATTTTGAATTACCAGACCTCAAATGCAAAGCTGTAATAGTTCCTCACGCTGGATATATATATTCAGGATATACGGCAAATACAGCATACAGGGTTTTGCAAAATAGTATGGTTAAAAATTTTGTTGTTATTGGACCATCACATAGAGTTGCTTTTGATGGTGTAAGCCTTTGTAATTTTAACTCTTATGATACGCCGTTTGGAGAGATTAAAAGTTCAAAGAGTTTATATGAAAAGTTAGTAAATAATTTTTCTTTTATCTCTTTAGAAGAGGCACATGTTGAACACTCTACAGAGGTTCAATTTCCTTTTATAAAATACTACTTAATAGATGTCAATATAGTTGAATTAGTCTATAGTGATACCAATCCACAAGAGATTTCAAAAATTATAGATTTTGTTTTAGCACAAGATGATTGTGGAGTGATAATTAGTACAGATTTAAGTCATTTTCATAATCTAGAAGATGCAAACAAACTTGATAATATATGTTTGAGTGCTATTGAGAGTTTAGATGTCGATCTGCTTCATAGTGGATGTGAGGCATGTGGTAAAATAGGTGTTGAAGCGATGATTTTGAGTGCAAAAAAACTTAACTTAAATTCTACTATTCTTGATTATAGGACTAGCGCTGATACAAGCAATGATAAAAGCAGGGTAGTCGGATATGTAAGTGCTTGTTTTGAAAATATTTAAAATTTTTTAAATACTTCCATGAACTCTATTAAAACTATTTGTTTGTTCTTACATTTACAGGTTTAACTTGATTATAATACCTTCTAGTATGACAAATAGGATTACATGAACCACCATCAGGAGACCCTATATACCTTAGAGGAAATTTTGCTGGACCAAAAGTAGTCTCATCTTTTATGTGATGAGGTAGATCTTTTGAAGCATGATAATCGTGACATACTTTACAAGAGATTCGCTTTTGATTTACATGAAGATAGTGAGCATTTTTATCTCCATTTCTAAACTCTGTAAACTCTTTTGTATATCTCTGTGTCATTTTTTTAGGTTCGTGGCACTCAAAACATACATAGTTGTCAGCTTTAAAAGTTATAGATGATTTTTTTGGAAAAGGTTTTTTTAACATTCTAAGATTATCTGAACCGTGAGGATCATGACAAGCTGCACAATCACCCCACATAATAGGGCCATGAGCGTCAGGGTTATTAATTAGATGTTCACCTATATTCATAAGCATTTTGCCATCTTCATCACGAGGAAGTTGTGAACTGTGACATGTTAAACATATAGTTTTTGAATCTTCTTCTTTTAATAAGCTTACATTTTTGGAAGTATGAGGATTATGGCATCCAAGACAACCGCCCATCTCCATCGCTCCATGTTTATTTATAGAGTTTTTAACTTTTTGTTTTACATCCTCATGACATTTAAAACATAATTCGTCACCTTGAATTATCAATTTGCCAGAATCGCCATCCTTAGCGGTATGACAAGCTGTACAGTTTTTTGAGGTAAAAGAGGTATGTTCGCTTAAAATATCTGTATTTTGTGCAACACAAAGGGTGCTAAAAAATAGTACAATTAAGGTAAAAGATTTAAAATAAAATTTGAAAATCACTATAGCTTCTTATTTGTTTTTATATTTACAGGTTCTACTCTGTCATAATATCTTATAGTATGGCAAATTGGATTACACGAACCACCAGTTGGAGATTCTAAAAATCTAAGTGAGAATTTTGCAGGACCATAAGTAGTTTCACTTTTTAGATGATGAGGAAGGTCTTTAGATGCATGATAATCATGACATGTTTTACAAGATATCCGTTTTGTTTTTACATGAAGAAAGTGAATGTTTTTATCTCCATTTCTAAATTCTGTAAACTCTTTTGTAAATCTAGCTGTTATTTTTTTGGGCTCGTGACATTGAAAACAGATATATCCATCAGTAGTGAATTTTTCAGCTGATTTTTCAGGAAAAGGATGTTTTAGCATTCTAGTATTGTCTGAACCATGAGGATCATGACAAGCCGCACAATCACCCCACATAACTGGACCATGTGCATCAGGGTTATTAGTTAGATGTTCACCCATATTCATAAGCATCTTGCCATCTTCATCACGAGGGAGTTGTGAACTGTGACATGTTAAACATATAGTTTTTGAATCTTCAGCTTTTAATAGTTTTGTACTCGGAGAACTATGAGGGTCATGACATCCAAGACATTTATCGCCCATCTCAATAGCACCATGTTTGTTTATAGAGTTTTCAACTTTGTCTTTTTTATCTGTATGGCAGGTAAGACACAAATCTTTTTTCCTATCAGCTTTTAACTGATATAAATGCTTTTCACCATGAGCATCATGGCAGTTTATGCAACTGTCTTGTACGGGTGGATGGATGTTTTCGCCTGAGTTTAACATATCACCTTTATTAGCATGACACGATGTACATAGCTCATTTACCGAGTTAGAAGTTAATAGTTTTGGATTTTTTGACTCATGTGGGTTGTGACAAAGTGTACAAGCCCCAGCACCAACGGGACCGTGAATAAAATCATTTTTTTCATAATTTGTATGACATGAATAACATAGTTCTGGCATCTCCATTTTTAAATCAGCAGATTCTCCATTTTTAGTTGTGTGGCAAGCTCCACATTGCCCTTTTACATAAGATGGGTGTTTGATTGTTTTAGCATAACCAATATTTATAAAAAGAATAGAGAATAAAAACAAAAAAAGAAAGTTTCTAAAAGAAAAAATTATCATGGAAAATTACCTTAAGTTATATGTTGTAAAAGTATAACATAGTTTCATTTAAGTGATTTAACTTTTTTTAATATTTACATTAAATGCTTTTGTGCTGACACCAACTGCATCACCAACCTTTAAATCTTTAGCTTCATCTGTAGAGATAACTATCTCTACAAGTTGCTGACCAATTGCAACAATAGCTATAAAAATAATATCTACTTTTTTAATCTCTAAAACTTCGCCCTCAAATGAAAACTTTTGACTCCCAGATGTATGTAAAAGAACATCTTTTGGTGAGCCGTCATTTATGATTTTTCCATTTTCTATGACAATTACACGAGAGGTTAAACGATAAATTTCACTTGGGTCATGGCTAACCATTATAGTAGTTATTTTAAACTCTTTATGAAGATTTAAAAGGATGTTTTGTAGGTTTGTACGCATTTGAGGATCTAATGCAGATAGTGCCTCATCAAGAAGAAGTATACTAGGATGTCTCATCAAAGCACGACAAATTGCAACGCGTTGTTTTTGTCCACCACTAAGAGTTTGTGGTTTTCTATCTTTATAAGAAATCATTTGAGTCATCTCTAAAAGTTTTTTACACAAAATTTTATCGTTATTTACATAAAGAAGATTTTTTTCAACACTCATATTATTAAAAAGCGCATAATCTTGAAAAACAAAACCAATATTTCTATCTTGAACTTTTAGATAATTAGTATCACTTAAAAATACTTTATCTCCAACTTTTATATCTCCAGTAGCACTATCAAGTCCTGCTAAAACTCTTAAAAGAGTTGTTTTACCACTCCCACTTTTTCCGCTAATAGCTACAAAATCGCCCTCATTTATCTCTAAATTTAAATCCAATATATGATTTTTAACATTTATGCTTATCATTTTATAAAACCTGAAATTTTTTGTTTGTGGTTAAATATATAAACACCAAGCAGTACAAAAAAGCTCATCAGAAACATAATAGCACTATATATATGAGCATTTTGATAATCCATAATCTCTACCATCTCATATATTGCAACTGAGGCTACTTTAGTCTCCTCTGGAATACTCCCCCCAACCATTAAAATCACTCCAAATTCCCCAACTGTATGAGCAAAGGTTACTATTATAGCAGTTAATAGGGCTGGCTTTATGTTTGGTAGAGCTACATGGATAAGAGTTTGAAGTTGGCTTTTTCCACTTATGTAAGATGCTTCAAGCATATTTTTACTTAAAGACTCAAATCCACTTTGTAATGGCTGAACCATAAATGGAAGGGAGTAAAAACACGATGCTATCACTAATCCTTGAAAATTAAAAATTAACTGAACTCCAAAATAATCATTAAAAAAAGCTCCAATTGGGGAGTTTTGAGAAAGTACAACAAGTATATAAAACCCTATGACTGATGGTGGTAAAACAATTGGCAGGGCAGTTAATGCTTCAAAAAATGGTTTTGTTTTTGAGCGAGTTTGTGAAAGCCACCAAGCAAGGGGCACACTTAAAACAAACAATATTATAGTGGTAATACTTGCTAATTTAAAAGAGAGTATAAATGGAGCAAACTCTAATTCACTCACGATATTACCTCTTGGATGCTTATCTCATTTGCTTTTATAAGTGCGACAACATCATCTCCAACTTGCAAATTCATTCTTAGGCTTGAATCTTTTGTTATGATAGATTCTAGAACTGTATCGTTTGTTTGTAGTCTTATAGTTGTTAGTAACTTACCATTTTGTATCGCTACGATTTTTGAACTTAGTTTGTTTGAGTAAGATAGTTCTCCACTAAAATCTTTAGCAATTGCTATACTTGTAGCTTTAGTTTTTAAAATTATTTTTGTGCCAATTTGTATGTTGTCAGTTAGCTCTAAACTCATCATACTCAAAGATTGTCCAAAAAAATCAAACTTTACAATATGAAGATTATCAATATTTTGTATATTAATTATTTTTGCTATTAGTGTACTCATGGAACGCTGTATCCATAGTTTTTAAATATCGCTTTAGCTTTGTTACCTAAGATGAAATGATAAAAGTCTTTAACTTCTTTCGTATCTGTAACAGCAACTATGCCTTGTTCTATAGGTGTGTAAAGTTTTGAATCTATCTCAACCCAATTAATATTTTGTTTGAATTTCGTCATTTTAGAGCTATAAAGTGAAGATTTTGCAATAATTCCAATATCGGTTGCGGTAACTGTATATGATACCGTTGAAGAGATTGATTCTCCATAGATAAATTTTGATTTTATTTTTTCTAAGATTTTCGCATTTTTAAGTGCTTCAAAAGTAGCAGCTCCATAGGGTGCAGTTTTTGGATTTGCAACGGCAATTCGTTTTATATTTTTATCTTCTAAAAGTTTAATCCCTTTTGATAAATCTCTTTTTTTAGAGCTTAAAATTGCTAAAGAACCATAAGCATAAATTTCTGGTTTAACTGAGCTTTTACCTTTTTCATAAAGAGCAAAAGGAAATTTCATATTTGCAGACATAAAGATGTCATAAGGTGCACCGTGGAGCATTTGAGCTGTAAGTTTTCCACTGCTTCCAAGTGTTACATTTACTTTTGTGTTGGGATTTATCTTGTTAAATTCAGCTATGAGTGAGTCCATGGCATAACTAACATTTGCAGCTACTGCAACATTTATAGTGTTTGAATATAGTACTGAAGTAAATAGCATAAAGCTTAAAAATAATCTTTTTAACATAGTGGTTGAATAATAGCCTTATACCTCTTAATGTATAATGAAATATTAAAATAGTAGAATTTCATTAATAATTGAACGTTCTGAATAATTAGCAACTAGATTCTAAATCAAGTTTAGAATGACAACAATTCCGTAATTTCAGACTGATGATAATTCCGTCATTCCAGGCTTGACCTGGAATCTAGTTGCTAATTATTCAGAGAATTCAAACAAAAAAGGAAAAAGAATATGGCATGGGCAACAGCAAGACACATATTAGTAAAAACTAAAGAGAGATGTGAAGAGTTAAAAAAAGAGATAGATGATGGGGCTGACTTTGCAGAGGTAGCAAGGGAAAACTCAAACTGTCCATCTGGCGTTAGTGGTGGTTCACTTGGTCAATTTTCCCCTGGACAAATGGTTCCTGAGTTTGATCAAGTAGTATTTAGTGGTGATGTTGGAGTTGTTTATGGTCCAGTTGTAACACAATTTGGTTTTCACATTATAGAGATTACTGGTAGAGGGTAATTACTATGTTATTCATTATAATGAACAAAGTCCATTGTAATGGCAGGGACAAAAGTCCCTACAACCCCCTAAAGTTAATATCATGATAAAAGTGTCTGCAATCCAGATGGCTATGAGTGAGGACAAAAAATCTAATATCTTAAAAGCTATCTCTTTAGTAAAACAAAGTGCTAAAAATGGTGCGCAAATTATACTCTTACCAGAACTTTTTGAGACTCTTTACTTTTGTAAAGATATGGACAAAAAGTACCTTTCTTTAGCATCTACACTTGAAAATAACTCACTAATAAAACAATTCTCAAACTTAGCAAAAGAGCTAAAAGTGGTTATATTAGTAAGTTATTTTGAAAAAGACAAAGAAGATTATTTTAACTCATTGGTAGTTATAGATGCAGATGGTTCTGTTATGGATAACTACCGCAAAACGCATATTCCAGATGGTCCTGGATATGAAGAGAAGTTTTACTTTAAAGAGGGTGATACTGGTTTTAAAGTTTATGAAACAAAATATGGCAAGATTGGTGTAGGAATTTGTTGGGATCAGTGGTTTTGTGAAACAGCAAGAGTTTTGGCACTTAAAGGTGCAGAAATTATCTTTTATCCAACAGCAATTGGAAGTGAACCTGAGATAAAGCTAGACTCAAAAGAGCATTGGCAAAGAGTACAAATGGGTCATGCCGCCGCAAATACAGTCCCTGTTGTAGTTGCAAATAGAATTGGGCGTGAAGTTGGAGAGAGTTGTGAGCTTACTTTTTATGGCTCATCATTCATAACAGACTACACTGGTAAAATAATTGCAGAGGCCCCAAGAGATAAAGAGGAAATTATATATGCAGATTTAGATTTAGAAGAAAATGCAAAACAAAGAGAATACTGGGGTCTTTTAAGAGATAGAAGACCTAGTTGTTATAGTAAACTTTTTGTATAGCCTAGATTCTGAATCAAGTTCAAAATGATGAAAACTTGAGTGTATAGTCATTTCGTGCTTGACACGGAATCTAGTTTTTTTGGTTATGTAAGAAGTCTAGTGGTTTAGTATAATCTCTTCTAAATCCTCTAGTGGTGCAGATATTAAATTCTCAAATTGATTTTTGTTAAAAGTTTGTTGGCGTTTTGCAAGTTGTGCAGTGTGTGTTGAGATATTTAAAAGCATATCTTCTTTTGTTACTTTGCCATCAAGATACTCAAAAACTTCTAAAATTCCAATAGCACCCATAGCATTAGGTTTTCTTGTATACTTTGCTTCAAGAGTACAAACTTCATCTATTAAACCCATCTCTATCATTTTAGAAGATCGATTCTTTATACGCTCACGTAAAATTTCACGAGAAACATCGATGTTAAAAATACTTAAATTATTTATAATTGGCTTAGGTGGATTTGCCTTAAACCATTCGCTTGGAGTGAGTTTTGATGCTTCATAAATTAAAAGTGCTTTTTCTATTCTATATTTATCATTTAGTGATATATTTTTCATATAATTTTTATCTAAATCATAAAGTTTTTCAT
>WFPU01000258.1 GCA_015487435.1 Sulfurimonas sp. | reverse complement strand
TTATAAAACTACATACAAAGTAGCCTAAAAATTCCCCTTTTGTTTTTATTTAAAGTTTTTATAGATAACAATATTACAATTCGCTTCCCCATTTTAGCGTGTCAAGTCCATATTTTTCTCTTAATACTTGAACCTCTTGAGTCAATTTTTCCATTTTTTCCTCATCAGCAAAGTTTATGAGTGATAGCTCTTTTTTAGATTCCCTTGTAAAACTAGAACAATTAATACTTATACGGATAACTTGAAGTCTTTTTTGTGTGTCTGCCTCATTAAACAAAGTGATACAGAGTGAATCAAACTTTTTTTCAGTAAATCGTTCACTCAAAGAGATATTTTTATGACTTTTCATATTCATATCATAAGCTATAGAGAGGCTAAAAACAGTAGGAATAACTTTTAATTTTAATATAGCAAAATTTAGATGTCTTGCTAATATGTGAACACGCCGTTTTAATTCATTTCTATCAAATATAGGAGCAAAAGTTCTAGCAATGCCTATGCTTTTCCTTTTACTTGTTGTTTTTATGGGGGCATCAGCTTCGCCATTTACTCGTCTGTAAAGCTCTTTAGCATAAGGTCCAAAACTCTCTAAAGTACCACGTCTATCTCTAAGTTCTCCAAGTGTATGAATTTGTGCGGAAAATAATTTTTTTGCCATACTTTTACCAATTCCTGCAAACTCTCTAACAGGTATAGGGTTTATAAACTTATCAAAGTCATGGGCTAAAATTATTTTAGATCCAAAAGGTTTTGCATAGGTAGTGGCAAGTTTTGCTATATATTTAGTTTTAGCAGCACCGATAGATACTGGCAAACCAACAATATTTTTAATCTCTAATCGTAAGTTGTCTATAAATTGTGGTATCTCCCCATCTTCAATCCAACCACTCAAATCTCCATAAAATTCATCAATACTAGCTTGTTCTATGAGTGGAATTTTAGTTTGTAAAAATTCATGTAGTTTATGAGAAAGTTCTTGATAAAGTGACATGTTTGGTGCTTTTATAATTAAGTTTGGACAAAGCCTAAGTGCCTCTTGTATGTTCATAGCAGTTTTGACACCATATCTTCTTGCTTCATAAGATGAAGTGGTAAGAATACCTCGTATAGTTCCGTTTTCATCTTTAAAGTTAGCTATATCATCATCTTTTTTCTCATAAGCTTTAAAAAAAGTAGGGACAAAACTTCCAGAGTTTTCAAAATTTGCAGTTTGCTTTTTTGCAGACAAATCAAAAATCTTAGAATTACTCCCCCCTCCAATTCCAACAGCTTTTCCTTCCAAAGATGGATCAACTAAACGAGCAGCACTGACAAAAAAGCAATCTATATCTATATGTATTTTCATTTTTTTTCTATTTTTGATATAATACCAAAAGTAGGATAGTTAAGAGGGTTAGACCCTCTTTAGCTTTAAAGCTCACTTTAAAACTTCCAAGCTTAAAGTGAAACTTTAGTATAAACCTTCTCATAAGGTTCTCCTAAATTTGGTTTGTCCCAGCGATTACTCGTTGGGAACATTGTAATCTTACACAAAAGTATCCCATAAATTTAAAAATATTGCAAATTGACATGAAAATTATTAAAATTATGATATTTAAATGAAGTACGGCATTTTGATAGGATGAACAGTGTTCAGTTAAGTCTAAGACAGCCTTGCAGAGGGAACCGCAACCTCTTTATTATAGCTCACTCGTTTCTCACTCGGATAAACTAATAGTGTTATGATATAATTATTTCCATTAAAGGAAAATTAAATGAGCAAAATTATATTGGGTTTAGATTTAGGTATTACTTCTATTGGTTGGGCTTTAGTAAATGTTGATGATGAAAATATACAAAATAATAATATTATCGATAGTGGTGTTAGGATTTTTACTATTGCGGAACATCCAAAAGATGGTAAGTCTTTAGCTCTTCCAAGGCGTGAAGCTAGAGGTGCTAGAAGAACTACAAAAAGAAAAGCTCAAAAGATACGAGTAATTAAAAGATTATTAGTAAAAAACCAAATTATTACAGAATCTGAACTAGATAATCTTTTTATTGGAAATAAAAAACAAAAAGATGTTTGGGATTTAAGAAGAGATGCACTTTATCGAGAATTAGATAACAAAGAACTTTCACGAATCATGATACATCTTGCTAAACATAGGGGTTATTTTTCAAATCGTAAAAGTGAAAAGCCTGATAAAACAGATAAAGAAGCAACAGCTGTTTTAGGTGGGATAGGTATAAATAAAAAAGTTTTAGAAGAGAAAAAGTATTTAACCATTGGTGAGTTTATATCTACAAAAACTAAAAAAAGAAATGGTAAGGATAAAGAGGGGAAATTAAACTATGAAAATTCTGTTGAGAGATATATGCTTATTGATGAGATAAGTACAATATTTGAAAAACAAAAAAAGTTTGGAAGTAAATTTATAAATGATGAACTCTTGCAAACTTATAAAG
>WFPU01000257.1 GCA_015487435.1 Sulfurimonas sp. | reverse complement strand
GATATAAACAGATATTTAAAAGAGGCATATAGTTATTTTCCATTACTATATGCACTAAATCAAAATTATGATGATTCTAGCTACAAATCAAGATATTTAAGCTATACAAATGAGATGCGTAAATTTCATAATAAGCTAGTATTTAAGATAGTTTGGGATGAAAATTCTAAAAGTTTAGCATCACTTATAAAAACTCAATTAAGTGCACAAAACATCACTTTAAATAATTTAAAATATAATGTTTTAATAAAAATAACAACAAAAGCAAAAAAAAGAAAGTATAAATCAACAAATAACAATTTTGAGAATCTTACTTTTGCACTTAGAGCAACTACTATTAAAGCTATAGATAAAGATGGTAATGAAGTCTCAAATACTGTATATAAAACTAAAGATGGATCAAATATAAGTTTTAAAGATGCTATACAAAAAACAACTAAATATGAGAAAAAAATCGATGAAATAGGAATTATAAAGTTTATTACTGGTAATTAATTATTTACTTGCATTTTGTTATAATTGTATAATTTTAAAGCATAGGTGAATTAATGAATAAATTGAAGCATATTAAAGCAGAAGTGGCAAAAGTAGTTGTGGGGCAAGAGAAGATGATAGATTCATTTCTTATCGCACTTTTATGTGAAGGACATATCCTTATAGAGGGTGTACCAGGATTAGCAAAAACTACAACTGTAAATGCTTTGGCTTCAGCTTTAGGATTAAATTTTAAACGTGCCCAATTTACTCCGGATTTACTCCCATCAGATATATTAGGTGCTGAAATATACGACCCTCAAACAAATAACTTTAAAATTAAAAAAGGTCCAGTTTTTACTAACCTTTTGCTTGCTGATGAGATAAATCGTGCCCCAGCAAAAGTTCAGTCTGCGTTACTTGAAGTTATGCAAGAAAAACAAGTAACACTTGGGGATACTACGTTCAAAATTGATCTTCCTTTTTTTGTTATGGCTACTCAAAATCCAGTTGAACAAGAGGGGGTATATCAACTTCCAGAAGCTCAACTTGACCGTTTTATGTTAAAAATAATAGTAGATTACAACACTAAGGATGAAGAGCTTGAAATTGCAAGGCGAATATCTAGTGGAAACTTTAAAAAGATACAACCGGTTATAAATAAAGATGAATTAGATGAGATTAAAAATGCTATAAGAGCTGTTCATGTTGATGAAGAAGTTGAAAAATATATGATTGAGCTTGTTGATGCTACAAGAAATCCAAATCAATATGGACTTGAATCAATTAGTGAATATATACAATTTGGTGTATCACCTCGTGTAAGTATAGATATGTTTAAAGCTGTAAAAGCTATGGCATATATGCGTGATAAAGATTTTGTAACACCAATAGATGTTGCTTATATTGTAAATGAGTTGATGCGTCATCGTATTGTCTTGACATATGAAGCTGAAGCTGAGGGAATTACTACAGATGAGATCATTCAAAAAGTTTTAGAGACTGTAGCGATTCCGTAGATGAAACTTATATTTCAAAAGAGAGAACTTTTTGAAAAAGACACTAAATTAATAATAGATTTAAAATTAGAGATTAATAAGACAGATAGAGAGATAGATAAAATACTTTATAAACCTTATTCCTTGAATGATGATGAAATAGCACTAGTGGAATCTGCATAATGAGCCGTGATATTGGTAAGATGGGAGAATCTCATTTTGAAAATCTTTGTAATCAAGTAGATATAACAGTTAACCGTTCAAATGTAGATAGGTATGGTTGGGATTATTTACTAGAATTTCCAGAAGACTCCAATAATAAGCTACCAATAGATATGCAAGATATGCCAATAGAGTGCAAGATACAGGTAAAATCTTCAGATAAAAATAGTTCAAAATGTCAGATAAAATTATCTGCAATGCACAAGTTAGTAAAAAATACAAGTCCAACATTTATCTATTTTGTAAATTATAATAATGAATATGAACCACTAAATACATATTTGTTACATGTAGATAAAAGTATAATTGAACAAGTCTTAAAAAGTGTAAGAAAAAATGAAATTAAAAATAAACAATTAAATAAAGTAAAAATAACTATAAAGTATAAAGAATCAGATAAGCTAAATAATATGACAAGCTTGTGTCTAAAAGAAACGATAGAAAAATATATCCCTAATAATATGAACGAGTATATAAAACAAAAAACTAATATTTTAAAATCTGTTGGCTATGATGAACGACCATTTACACTAAAAACAACTTTTAAGAATGTCACCCATAATGATTTAATTGATATGTCATTAGGATTAAAAGAAGCTTTACCTGTAGAAGTGTCACAAATGACACAAAAACGATTTAATATAGATATGCCATTTTCTAGTGCATTTGATAATGCAACTAATTTAACCATCTCTGTAAAACCAGAGTATAAAAAAGTTGTTTTATCGATTAAACAATCAAAGTACTCAACAGCATTAAAATTTGATTTTAATTTATGTGCGAGTCCTGTCTCTTATACACATCTCCGAGCCC
>WFPU01000256.1 GCA_015487435.1 Sulfurimonas sp. | reverse complement strand
TTTTTCAGATAATCAATTAATCGGCTCAAAAGGCTATATTCGTATTGATTATAGAAACCAATATGGCGAAGGTTCTAAGCTTAGTCGCTTAAGTAGCCTTACCTGCGATCCTTATAGCGAAGCCAGTAGTTGTTTTGGTGGTGCTTCTTACTAAAGTATTAGCTATATAATAAACTGTACTAGCTCAAAATCTAAACTGACAGTCACCGATAGAAAAACGGGTAACTGTCAGATCAAGTCTGAGCTAGTACACATCAAGGAATCTGCACTGACTCCCCTGATAATACGCCCTATACTTTGTCGCGTAGGAATACCATGTTCAAATGGACGAAATTGTCGAAACCACGATAATTTTGCATCACCAAACAGTTTTATATCTTTCAAACTTTGAGCGCTGCTTAAAACGGCCGACATGGTTAGAAATAACATATCGACTAGGTTATGACTTTTGTTAATATCTTGGCGGCTATCTTCTATATTTTTAATGTGAACTAAAAAAATTCATTTATTTGCTCTACGGATAAATAAAAGCTATTTGATCAATATATGATGGGTTTAGCTACTCTTTTCTTAGAACAATTGCTGATCAATAAGCCTATTTTTATTACCTATCCATGATCCCGCAGAGCCTTAAATGAAACAATATAATTGCAATAAAAACACAATAGTTATACATTATATTAACATTTCAAGTTTTTAACTACTCACTTAGATAATAAAATGAAGAAAGTACTTTTATATACAATAGTAATATTAGCTAATATTGCAGTAAGCTATGCTAGTGACGATATATATGATGTTCATAACACTTATTACCCTACAATTAAAGATGTTGGGTTATCGACTTCATATAATCCCGATAGTGATACATTATATAATTTAGTCAATATAGGTTATAGTAACTCAAGTAGACAAATTCAAGTTACGAAAAAAATAAATGGAAATTATCAATTAATTCAAAAAATAACAGTTCAAACAGATGATAACTCGTCGAAGGTATTCAAGTTAAAGTTGGTGGGCAATTATTTATTAGTTATCGGTAGTGATTATTATTTACGTTACAAAATAGAGGATAACGGTAGCCTTTTATACTTTGATAAAAAAAGTGTAGATATAAACTTTTTTGGTCAATTCATTGAGGTTAACGAAAATCTATTAGCCGATTACCATGACAATAGCCTTAGCATAAACTTTTATGAAGTTGATACAATAAATGGCACACTTAATTTTTTATTTTCAAAGCAAAATATTCCTGAGCTTTCAGCACTATACATTAATAAATTAGTTTACAATACTTATAATAATGAATTATGGCTATTTAGTCATTCTGTGTCAGAGCTAACTCTCATTGTATATGACATTGCATCTAACAGTATAACCGAAAAAAATAGGCTATTTTATAATTACAAGAGTGACTACGACTCAGCAAATAATTCACCATTCTCCACAATTAAGTTATCTTCCAATGGTAGTCAATTTTACATTAATAATGGTGTCGCATACTTTTTCTTTGAAATATCTAATACCAGCGAGTTATTACTAGTTAACAGAATTAACCTTGGTGCAGAATTAAGATCCCCTGCTATTGCTAGCCACATAAAAACTAATTATTTTATTGGCGATGTTTTTATGAGTGCTTCAGGTCAGCTTGAAGTTTTTGCATATTATGTAGATTGGGAAAATATGACCATAACAAAAACACCAATAATACTCAGTTATTCTGATCTTCATTCATTAAAATTTGTAACTGAAAACCTTATTTTTACAAAAGGTGGTTTTTTTGAATTTTACAACGGCACTATAGGTGAAAAACAAGCTATAAATTACAGCTTTTTTCCTACGTTACCAGATAATGTTAGCCATAATTTTAACAATAAAGCAAAAGGAGTTGTATACAATAAAGAATCTCAACAGCTAGTATTTTTAGGGTCTACTTGGATAGAACCTCCATATAGCAACACATTAAATATATGGAAATATAACGAAAATAATAATGCATTAACTTTTTTAGATTCATACAATTTTATCATTTCTGCAAGCGACAAACCCTTTACTTCTTTATATCTAGCAGGTGTTTTCAAGTATAATTACTATGTAATAAGAAATACTAATAATGATTATAATTATACTGAGTTGTTACACTTATCATTAATTGATAATAAACTGCAATTAATAAGTTCGACACCTATTATGTCAAATGGATATTATCCTTCAGTCGCTCAAACATTAAAAATTAATGAATCAACTTTAGCAATGTTTTATGGAATCGGCGAAAATTTTTATATTTCATACTGTCATTTAGATGATGAAGGTAAGTTAATAAACTGTGAAGAAAAACCTTTATTGGCCAATCTAGAATTCGATCTAAGTAGCTTTAGTTACTACTTTCACTTTTTAAAAGAGATTGATAGCTTTTTATTCGCTCCTAAATCGAATGTTGATATGATTAATAAATCAACTCCCTCTGCAATTATTCTAAAGTACGATAGTCAAGCTGAACAGTTTGTTGTACAACAACAAATTCCCTTGTCGAAATCAGACAGTAGTTATAGACCTTATCAAGGTGTTTCTAGAGTGCTTCTTGTTAATAATGGAAAAGATCTCTTTATTACTTCTGACAAGGTGTATTACTATTCATATGATAACGCAGCAAAAAAATGGATATTGACTGAACAATTATCAGGACCTCAATATGCAGATCAAGACTTAATTACAGTTGAAAATAACTATTTAATTGACAGATTTTCTGGGCAATCCTTTCTTTATAGCGCTAATGACAAAACATTTTATTATTCAGAACAATATAATAATATAGCAACTAGCAATGCATGGTATTTATTAACTTCACCTAATAAAGGTATTATGGTTGCGGGCTCAAATAGAGTATCTTTGTCAACTTTTTCCTTCGTTAATCGCAATCCTAGCAAATATAAAGGAGGATTTGATCTACAGCGTTTAGATGCTATCCAAGATAAACCTATTGAAATTAATATTGGTCAATATTTTATCAATGGTAATAAAGATAGTATTAAAGTAACAGGCTTGGGAGAAGACCTTCATCCAAAACTATCTTGGGATGGTGAATTTATTAGAGGGAAGCTAACTAATGAAGACATGTTTTATTCACCTTTCGATGAAGATCCTACTCCAGCAGAGCCCTTTCAGGTAAGAATTAGTTTCAGTAACCGAGTACTTTATTTTTATATAGTGCCTAAAAATGTTAATGATGCTCCCGTATTATTAGAACCTTTAGGTATACAGTATTTAAAAGTAAATGAAACTTATTCTGGAGAACTGTATGGTATTGTCAAAGATCCTGACAGAGAAGAAATATTTTTTTCATATAAAAACCTGCCTAAAGGCTTTACAGGTGAAAAATATGGAAGAATAGAAGGTACAATAACTAAAAAAGGTCAATATACCATTGAAGTTACGGCAACAGACCCCCAAGGAGCTAATTTAACATTTAATTTAATACTTAACGTTACCTCAACAGGGGAAAAAGAAGTAGAAAGTAATGCAAGCACTAGTGGTGGAACCACAGGTAAGTGGTTACTTATTTTACTTTTATATAGCTTCTTACTTCGTAGAAAAAGAGTATAAAGTAAAGTTATAATTGTTTATTTGGCTGTAGTAGCTCAAACCTATTTCTAATAGTTAGTCTATTTTTAAGGGGCTTGTTAACTTAAGTTTGAACTACTACATGCAATCGACTTTTCAAAACAACAAAGAAAAATAAAGAAAATAAAGATAAGTACAGACGATAGATTATTACCAAGCATTAACATTTCGTTTAAATACTCTAAAAAATCTTCCTTTACTGATTATTTCGCTCAATTGGTATAATATACGCGCTGCATTTTATTTTGACTTAACACAAGTACATTTTAGGTACATTAGCCATGAAATCAGCGGTATCACTTTTTAATCCTATTATTGCCCG
>WFPU01000255.1 GCA_015487435.1 Sulfurimonas sp. | reverse complement strand
TCTGTGAGTTGTTTAATTAAAGAGCTTAATGCTCCATCTTTACCGCCAATACTTTTACCAGCTTTTATATCATGAGCAAATTGCTCTACATCTATTTCTATATTCATCTGTCTTTCCTTGGGTATTTGTTATTTTACCCGATTGACACAGAATTTTGAACGGTCCCTTAAAATTGCATTATGACTTTGCTGTCTGTATTGAGCATTGATGTCGCTTCCATTGAGCCATTTTCCATCAACTGCTACATTTTTCTTCTCTATGAACTTTTTAAAGTATTCTCTGAATATAGCTTCTAATTCATTGTTGTCAACATTCATCAATATACGATGAAGTGTTGATTTGCAAGGAATACCAATATCTTTTTTAACAAATACTTTTTTGAGAATCTTATTATTTGCAGAGAACTCCATCCAGAGGTGCATCTCTTTAAAAGTTGTATTGCCCTTTAATAGGGCAAAGAGTGTCATAAAGAGAATCTCGTGTAGTGGATAGAGTATTTTATGCTTATCTACTCTAAAATCTTTGACTGTTTTTAGCTCTTCTAAGAGTAGCTTCTTCTGTTTTAGTTTCATGCTTGTGACTTTTTAAAGCCTATAAGCAATTTATGAGCCTAAATCTCGTCGGATTTACCTAAATCTTTTTTAAAATATTTTCTATTTTTTGTTCTTGAGTATATAATTCATAAGTTTTTCCCACATAGGCCTGCACCAAGATTTTCAAATCATTTTTGCCTTCTCCGTGAAAATCTTTGGCTATTTGATGCTCGATAAATGTTGCGAACTGTTCATCCACATCAATATCAAAGTTCCGACCACCAATATTTAAACTTATTTTTTTACTCATTTTTTTTCTAACCTAAGATGCTTTCTATCTTACTGACAATCTCTTCAATTTCTAATTCCTTCATTGTATTCTCTTCACTCAATCTTTCTATCTCTTTATCTTTTAATTCTCTTTCAGCTTTTAATGTTAAAAGCTCATTTCGCATCATCTCATTTTCACCTTGAAGGGAGTCACATTTTTGTACTAACTGAGATACTTTTTCATCCAATTTTTCTAAAATTGTTTGTTCTTGCATTCGTCTAAATCCTCATATTTTTATATAGTCACAATTTTATCATAAAAATAGCTCACTTATAGTTATTATCTATACATTTATCACATCTAATGTATAATTAAGTACTTAAATATAAGGTTACTCTTAAATGAATCATTTTGAAAACTACTGTACACAATTTGTCCAATCTATTGGAAATAAAGAGGGAGCAGTCTCCCCGACTATTACAAATTCTGCTTCTTTTGGCTATGGCACTCCAGAAATAGCAGAAGGCATTTTTGATGGAAGTATAAAAAAACCACTTTATTCTCGCATGGGCAATCCAACAACTGCAAAATTAGAATCAATCATAGCTGCAATGGATGGTGGCATTGGTGCAGTTGCAACAAGTTCTGGAATGGGAGCATCTTCTCTTGCTATCCTCTCTTTAGTCTCTAGCGGAGATGAAATTATCAGTATAGGCGGGCTGTTTGGCGGTACCTATGCACTTTTTACAGAGACACTCTCTCGCTTTCATGTGAAAACATCTTTTTTTGATGTTGATGAACTTGAAAACATCCAAAATGCTATCACACAAAACACAAAAATCATCTTTTTAGAAAGTGTTGGCAACCCGAATATGCGCTTACCAGACATAAAGGCAATTGCAAAGATTGCAAATGATGCAGGAATTGTACTTATTGTTGATAATACAATCACACCCTTAAGTATTGCACCTTTAAAACTTGGTGCAGATATAGTAGTGTATTCAACAACCAAAATTTTATCTGGAAATTCTTCTGCACTGGGAGGCTGTGTTGTCTTTCGAAAGATTCAAGAAAAAGATGATAAATTAAAAACACCAAGATACAAAGACCTCCATAAAATCATTGATAAAGCAGGAAAAGCCGCTCTCATACCTATAGCGAAAAAAAGAGCTTTAAGAGATTTAGGTATGAGTGCAAATGCACAGGCAAGTTACCAAACAATGCTTGGTATGGAAACTCTTGCTTTGAGGCTTCCTCGAATCGTACAAAGTGTTGCGACTGTTGCAAAAGCACTTGATGCAGCAGGACTTAAAATAAATCATCCATCTTTAGCATCACATCCACACCATAAAAGATATGTAAGTGACTTTCAAAATGGCTGTGGAACCCTCTTAACCATAGATATGGGAACAAAAGAAAAAGCTTTCAAATTTCTCAATACAACAAAACTAGCAACAATCACCGCAAATATAGGTGATAGCAGGACTTTAGCACTCCATATGGCTTCAACAATCTACAGTGATTTCGATACAAAAACAAAACAGTTTTTAGGCATCACTGATGGTCTTATTCGTATCTCTATTGGTCTTGAAAATCCGCAAGATATTATAGATGATTTTTTAAACGCAGCGAAATAAACGATGTCTATACATACAGATTATGAACTCTCAGAAGCACTCAAAATCAAATACCCAAAACGGTATAAAGTTTTCATTTTAAATGATGATTATACATCTATGGATTTTGTCATAGATGTTTTAATGACCTTTTTTCATAAAAGTTATGAAGAAGCTGAAAACATTATGCTTGAAGTGCATAAAAAAGACAAAGGGCTCTGTGGCATTTACACAAAAGAGATTGCAGAAACAAAAGTAATGCAAGTAAGAAAAAAAGCACAAGACAATGGCTTTCCCCTCAAAGCAAGTATGGAGGAAGAGTAGTGATTAGTACCCCCTTAAATGATATTTTTCAAAAATCAGTCCTCTTTGCAAAAGATATGCGACATGAATATTTAACGATTGAACATGTTTTTTACCTTGTACTCTCCTCAGAAGAAGGCAGTTATATCATTGCAACATGTGGTGGTGATATTGATAGAATGAAAGAGGAACTCTCTTTGTATATCCAAACACAAATTGAGGAACTGCCACAAGGTATCAATCAAGAACCCTATGAAAGTGTTGCACTCTCTCGTTTAGTCGATACGATGATTCGACACTTACAATCTGCACAAAAAAACAGTGCAGATGTCGGTGATTTACTTGCGGCTTTATTTCACGAAAAAGATACATTCTCATATATGCTCCTCAACGAATACCAAATCTCACAACTTGATGTTTTAGAATTAATTTCACATACAGATATTTCACAACCAATAAATCAAGAAGAAGAAACATTTCTTGCAAAATATACTATCGATTTATTACACAAAGCCAAAGAGGGAAAAATAGATCCTGTCATTGGTCGAGATAAAGAGATTCAACGAGTAACACAGATTCTTTGTCGTCGTAAAAAAAATAATCCAATTTTAGTAGGAGAAGCAGGTGTTGGAAAAACTGCCATTGCTGAAGGATTAGCACTCAATATTGTTGCAGATAAGATTCCAAAAATTTTAAAAGGTTCCAAACTTTATGCCCTAGACATGAGTGCTTTACTTGCAGGTACAAAATATAGAGGTGATTTCGAAAAACGCCTTAAAGGTGTCATGGATGAACTCAAAATGCAAGAAAATGCTATTTTGTTTATAGATGAAATCCATACACTCATCGGTGCAGGGGCAACAAGTGGCACTATGGATGCTGCAAACCAGCTCAAACCAGCCCTAGCTTCTGGAGAGTTACGCTGTATGGGTGCTACAACCTTTGCAGAATATAGAAATGGTTTTGAAAAAGACAAAGCATTAAGTCGGCGTTTTTCTAAAATAAATATCGATGAGCCTTCTAAAAAAACAAGTTATCTCATCTTAAAAGGTTTACAAAAAAAATATGAACAACATCATGGCATTCATTACACCAACAAATCCTTAAAAAGTGCTGTAGAACTCTCAAAAAGATATATAACAGATAGATATTTGCCTGATATTGCGATTGATCTTATAGATGAAACAGCTGCTTCATTTCATTTGAAAAAAAAGAGAAAACTTAAAGTCAATGCACAAGATATAGAAAACACTATAGCATCCATTGTAGGTATCTCTACAAAAAATATCACTCAAGATGAAACAGTTGCTTTACAAGAATTAGAAAATAATTTACGACAAAGAGTTATTGGTCAAGGCGAAGCAGTTAATAAAGTAAGTGAAGCAATTAAAATTTCTAAAGCAGGGCTTAGCACCCAAACAAAACCTATTGCCTCTTTTCTTTTTGCTGGACCTACAGGTGTTGGAAAAACAGAGTTAGCCATAGCCTTAAGTGATATACTCGGAATCCATTATGAACGATTTGATATGAGTGAGTATATGGAGAAACATGCACTGAGCAGACTCGTTGGTGCACCTCCAGGTTATGTAGGTTATGAACAAGGGGGCTTACTCACAGAGAGTATTAAAAAGCATCCTTACACTGTTTTACTTTTAGATGAAATCGAAAAGGCACATCCAGATCTTATCAATATATTATTGCAAATCATGGATAGTGCCACCTTAACTGACAACAATGGATACAAAGCAAACTTTCAAAATGTCATACTCATTATGACATCCAATATCGGGGCAAATGCAAGAAGTGTTATGGGTTTTAATAAAGATGATTCCATTGCAAAAAATGAAGAGTTGAAATCTTTTTTTAGTCCAGAATTTAGAAATAGATTAGATGCAATCATTAATTTTAACATGCTCGATATAAAAACCGTAGAGGATATTGTCAAAAAATTCATTGATGAATTAAATAAAGAACTCAAAAAGAAAAAAATCACAGTAAGCATTTCACAAAGAGCTGTCATGTTTATTGCCAAGAGTGAATACTCTGTAGAAATGGGAGCAAGACCTCTCAAACGCTTCATCCAAAACAATATCACCAATAAACTCAGTGATGAAATTCTTTTTGGAAAATTGCAACATGGTGGAGAAGTTTTTGTTGATTACAACGAGACACTCTTACTTACATTTAAGGCTCTATAAGTGGAAATTCCACAGCTCAATAAATATACCCTCTCCTTCCCTCATCCAAATACAGCAAGTGAAGATGGTATCCTTGCATGGGGAGGTGATTTAAATCCATCAAGACTCTTACGTGCGTACCAACAAGGGATTTTTCCTTGGTACTCCAACAATGACCCTATACTTTGGTGGTCTCCAAATCCACGCCTTATAATGGAACTTGATGATTTTAAACTAAGCCGTTCACTAAGAAAAAGTATGAAACAATTCACCTATAGATTTGATACACAATTTGAACAAGTTATGAAAAATTGTGCAAATATAGAACGAACAGGGCAGGAAGGTACATGGATTAATGATGACATTATAGAAGCATATAGTGTACTACATGGTCAAAATATTGCACATTCTGTTGAAAGTTACCTTGATGGTCAATTAGTTGGTGGCTTATATGGATTAGCCATAGGAAAAGTTTTTTGTGGAGAATCTATGTTTGCATACAAAAGCGATGCATCAAAATCCGCTTATGCAATACTTATACAACATCTCAAAATATGGGGATATGATTTTATAGATTGTCAAGTACCGACGGAACATTTAAAAAGTTTAGGAGCTAAAGAAGTAAGTCGAGAGTATTTTTTAAAGAGATTAAAAAAAGTTAATATGGACAATATAAATAAAAAATGGGAGATAAATTAACATAATCAATAATAAAGAAGGGAAGACAAACTAGGCAGCGACCTACATTTCCACACCTGAAAGATGCAGTATTATCAGCGATGAGGGGCTTAGCTTCTGGGTTCGGAATGGGACCAGGCGTTTCCCCCTCTCTATAGCCACCTAGACAAGTCAAATATAAATACAATTGGATGTACTTATATTTGACTTGAAAAAGTCTAATGAGTGAGTATCTAATAAAAGACAGTTCATTGTATATCAATTGGTAAAGTCAACAAAGGAATTTAATCCTAACTAAATAAGTATACACTAAATAAGATAGTGAACGCTAGACATACATGAAAAAAATCATATAGTTTAAAAAAGACAAACGACCTATTAGTACTGGTCAGCTAAACACTTTGCAGTGCGTACACATCCAGCCTATCAAGCTTGTAGTCTTCAAGCGGTCTTCAGGGATTGTTCATCTTGGAGTTGGCTTCCCGCTTAGATGCTTTCAGCGGTTATCTCATCCGTGCGTAGCTACCCAGCGATGCTCTTGGCAGAACAACTGGTGCACCAGTGGCACGTTCACCCCGGTCCTCTCGTACTAGGGGCAACTCTCCTCAACAATCCTACGCCCACGGAAGATAGGGACCGAACTGTCTCACGACGTTCTGAACCCAGCTCGCGTACCGCTTTAAATGGCGAACAGCCATACCCTTGGGACCTGCTCCAGCCCCAGGATGCG
>WFPU01000254.1 GCA_015487435.1 Sulfurimonas sp. | reverse complement strand
TTGCTTTTTTTATCAAAATTTTCATCTAAAAGCCTTTTTTCTAAAAATATTGAATCAAATGAGGACAGGTTCCATAAAGGAGTTTTTAGTTTTGAAATATTACTTTTATGTGAAAAAATAGCACCTATTCTGATACCAGCACAGCTGTGAAATTTAGAAAATGACTGAATAACATATAATTTTTTGTAGTTATTGATTTGATCTCTAAAAGATTTTAGATTTTGAAACTCCAAAAATGATTCATCAAGGACTATTGTGCAATTTTTTCTCTTCCAAAGGCTAAATAGATTTTCTAAATTGTAGTAAGTTGCGTCTGGAGTTGATGGATTTACAAAAATAACAATTGAGTTCTTTTTAGGCTCTATATCTAAATTTTTAAAGCGATTTATTTTAATGATTTTTTTATCTTTAGGAATCGCTTCTTCATACTCTCCATATAATGGCGCATAAAGATAAACTTTTTTTTCTTTTAGAATTTTTGAGCTGCTTTTAAAGAGCTCATATATTGCAGAAGTTGCACCATTGTAAAGTGCCATTTGAGATTTTTTTATCTCATATTTTTTGGAAATTGCTGATTTTAAATTTGTATAACTGTTATCGCTATATCTTACTAACATATCATTTGTTAGTGTTATATCAATTTTTGGATGAAAAGAATTGATATTTGATGAAAAATCTAAAATCTCATTGGGGTTACAAGAGATTTTAGAACTGTATTTATAAATATTTGCACCATGTTTCATAATAACTCTTTTGCTCTAGAGGTATTTTTATATTTGTGGATTCTTTTTAGTGTAAAAAAACGAGAAGCAAATATCATATTTTGTATAACATCTGATTTTTTTAGTTTTTTTGGTGCATGCTGATTGTAATTTCTTAAAAATAGATTTATAAAATAGTTATTATCTGTTTTAACATCAAATCCAACGAGTGCTATGGCAACATCATAAGCAAAAGTTCCACATGAAGAATCTATGAAATCTATTACACCTATTTTTTTATTATTAAAAACCGTATTGTCTTTGAAAATATCTCCATGAATAATACCGTCTTTTTTGTGTATGAGATGCTTTAAAAATTCAAATTTTTTATAGTAAATGAAAAAATTTGCTTTAATATATTTTAGTGCTTCTGAGATTTCGTCTTGCATAATTTTATTTGAATCGCAGGTTATTTTAGAAGTCTCTTTGTGCATTTTGGATAAAAATCTAGCTACAAGTTGTATATGATAATTTTTTACTACTTTGGGTTGCTCACCTTTGAGTCTTTCATATAGATACCATTCATCCTTTTTATCGATATATATTGGTACATTTAAACCAGCTGATTTTAGTATACTTAAAAGCAGTATGTTTTTGTTTATTTTATCTGCAATATCCCTTTCATATTTTTTTAAAATATAGCTTGTTGAATTAGTGTAAACTATATAGGTTGTATCTATTATGCCGGATATTGTAGGGGTTATTTTTGTGAAGTTATAAGTTGGAAATAGCTTATTTAGTTCATCAAGCGAGATAATAGTGATTACACCCATTTAATTATTTTTCCTTTTATATATCGAGATTTATTAATTTCGTCATTCTGAACTTGCACCCCAAGGGTATTTCCTATGGGCATTCAGAATCTATTAACCAATTCTTCAAAGAGTTCCATTATGAAGTTACACTTTAGTAGTATAACACTTACACATAATTTTTTTCCACTTAACATCAAAATTTTTTACAACAAACTCTTCATAATGGGGAACATTACATGATGAACAATTTTGATGTATAGCATCTTTAGCTTTTAGTTTTTCTCCATTATTTATCTCACATTTACTCAGTATTTTGAATCCATTATAAATGTCTAAACCTTCATCGTTAAAGCGAAAGTTTGGACAAGCGCAGAGGTAACAGTTTAAGCTCTCCATATCATGACATTTTGTATTTTTTTTATAGAGTGGACAAAACTTTACTTCATTTTTTACCATGTTATCAAAGTCAAAATATTTTACTATTTGCTCTTGTGTGTAGTTCTTATTTAAGAGTTTATCTACTATCTTTTTATGTTTGATGGCGTGATTGTTAAACCAAGATATATAACTCATGCAGAAGCCTTTTTTATGATTAGATATATGAAAAATGGACCACCGATAAGTGCGGTAATAATTCCGATAGGTAGTTCACTTTGAGTGGAAATCAGCCTAACTATAGTGTCACAAAAGACTAAAAAAAATCCACCAAATAACGCTGTTTTTAAGATGCGGTTGTTTACAGTAGTGGGATGTAGTTTAGCAACGATGTGAGGCACAATAAGCCCTATAAACCCAATAGGACCACTAATGCTCACAAGTATTCCAATGCCAAGAGAAGAGGCAGTTAAAAGAATGAGCGTAACTCTTTTAGTATCTACCCCTTTCATCGTGGCACTCTCATCCGATACACTAAGTAACTGAAGCTCAAATCTGTAAATATATACGCATAAGAAAAATACAAAAGCTATAGTTCCAAGTGCAATAGGATAGTTCCAACCAATAACAGAGAGTGAACCCATTGTGAAGCGGATTAACATATCATTTTGCATAGCTGAACCAAGGTAGAAGATTATCATCAAACATGAGGTGTAGAAAAGTGATAGTGCTATTCCTAAAAGAAGGAGAGACTGCTGTTGAGAACTTTGTAAAAATCGTGATAGATATATGAGTAAAAATACAGTAAACATAGCCCCAAAAAAACCAAATACACTTATGGCAGCTATACCAAATACTAAACTTCCAAGTCCAAGTTTTATAGCAATTCCAGCTCCTAAAACAGCTCCACTAGAGATTCCTAAAGTATAAGGGGTCATAAGTGCATTTCTAAATAATGTTTGAAATACTAATCCACTAAGAGCTAAAATACTACCAGCAAAAAATGTAAACAAAACCCTAGGGACTCTAAGGTCAAAAAAGATTTGAGAGCTTAAAGAATCTTGTATAAATATTTCTCGAAATTCAAGATTTACAGCACCAATAAATGGAGATAATATCAAGATGCTCATAAGAAAAATCCACAAAATAAACTTAATCATATAAGGCTACCATATCGTTAAATTTTACACCATAAAGTTTACTCAATGTCTCATCTTTAAAAAATTCATCTGTATAAAGTTTGGCATTGGTATCTTTGATAAAAAGAACTTCTGAATCCACATAAGATGCTAGATGCAAATCGTGAGTGATTAAGATGATTTGATGATAATTTTTTAATCCTTTAATGTGTTCAGCAATTATTTTAGAGTTATGGGGGTCAAGATTAGCTGTTGGCTCATCAAAAATGATGATTTTACTTTGTGTTGTTAATGCCTGAGCGATTAAAACAAGTTGTTGCTCTCCTGAGCTAAGTGAATGTAGCAGATGATTTTTAAGGTAATCTATATTTAAAAATTCTAAAGTTTGTTTTGTGATGTTTTTATCTTTTTTGGAGTAATCAAAAAAGCTTTTTTTATGTGTAAACCTACCAAGTAATACAAACTCTTCAACTGTAATAAATTGCTCATATATCTCTAATTTTGCAGGTACATAAGAGATGAGCTTTGCTCTTTGAGTTAATGAGAGTTCCTTGATATTTTTAGAATCTATTAAAATTTCCCCATCATGTTTTGTTAGTGAGCAAATAGATTTAGCTAAGGTACTTTTCCCACTTCCATTTGCACCTAAGATGCTAAGATGACTTTTTATATCAAGATTTATATTATCAAGTATGATTTTTTTATTAAACTTACATAATAAGTTGTTTATCTTAATCATTCATCTCACCACAAAGTCGTTTTATAGTAAGTGCAACGCGATGAGAGGGTATATGTAAGTAATCTTCATCTAATATAGAAATTCTGTTATTTTTTGAAGCATTAGTTGGTAGAGAGTACCAGTTTTTAAGTGCTTTTTTTACATCTACATTTGCCTCAGTAGCATGTGAGTGTAGGATTATGATTTGATCTGGGTTTATGGCAATAGTATTTTCATAACTAAGTACGGGTTGGTTAGTGTTAGTGTTAGTGTATGCGTTAGTGTTTCCGCACTCTAAAATTATATCTTCAAAAAAGATGTTGTGTCCAGCTATATATGTTGCATTCCGCAAATCTTCACGAAGACCATAAACTATCATAACTGAGTGGGGTTTTTTTGATTTTGTAGCATTTTCTATAGAAGAATCTATATTTTGAATGAGTACATTATCGTTGCTAGAGTTTAAATTTTTAGCAAGTAAAGTTATTGATTTTTTGATATTTTTGATAGTTTTTAAATCTAATTGCAATGTTTTAATATTAAATTTTTTAAGTTTTTCTAGTGTGTTTTGGCTATAGCTTTGCCCAATAACCAAAGTTGGAGATAATGCAAGAATTCTTTCTAAATTTGGATTTTCATATCCACCAACTATAGGTAGATTTTGTGCCTCTTTTGGATGAAGAGAGTAGCTGCTAGTTCCAACCATCTCATCGCCTTTTTTTAGGGCATAAACTATCTCTGTTATAGATGGGCTAAGAGAGATTATTCTCTCACTAGCCGATAGGTTGAGTATAAAAAAAAGAGTTATTAAAAAAGTTTTTATACTCATGTTATCCTCTAATACGAAGCATTTAATCCAAGATATAAACTACGCCCAGCTGTAGCATATCCATCAACACTTTGATAATATTTATCTGTGATATTATCAATTTTAGCATAAACAGTGATTGAATTATCAATTTTTATATTTGTTACAAAGTTTACAACTGTATATTTTCCAGTTTGAGCACCCTGTTCATTTGCTGAATCATATCGAGTGCCAATATATTGTGCATTTAAACCTAAGTCAAAACCATCTGATAGATAATATGTAGCTGACATATCAACTTGCACTTTTGGACGACGAGCAAGTGATTCTCCATCTGCATCTTCTGTCTTTACATAAGTATACATCGCATTTACACCAATTTTATCTAAAAAATAATCTTCATAACCAATCTCAATACCTCTAAATTTAGATACCCCATCAAACTGAGAATATTTCCATGTAGTATAATTATAATCTATTAAATCTGTAATCTCATTATAAAAACCTGTTATCCAGATAGTATTATTTCCAATAGTTATATCACTTGTTAAAGATTTCTCTGGTTTTAGAGTATCATCTCCCCAGTATTGATTATACAACTGACTCATAGTGGGTACATTGTAACCAGTACCAATATTTGCACTGATATAAAAATTATTATCTATAAACTGTTTGATACCAATTTTTCCAGTTAAAGAGTTGTCAAACTCATCATATCTGTCATAACGAAGAGATTCTGTTATTATAGTGTTAGAGTCAGAAAATAACTTTATCATGTTGTAATTTGTCGCAAAGATAGATATAGAATCATACTCTTTGTCCTCTTCATTAGCTGTAACTTTTTCACTCTTAAATTTTTGATAAGAGATACCAGCTTTTAAAAAACTATCTTGCATGTAGGAGATTTTATCATCAATTTTTATTTCATTAATAGAACCTACATATTGAGCATCCCAGCCATTACCAAGTGTATCTTGATCAAATGTTGAAAGGTTGTAGTTTAATTTTATATCATGAAGAGAATTTTTGTGCGAGTAAGCAAGATTGTAAAAACGATTTTTAATTTTTGTATTTGGAATGTCAGAATCTCCAGCACTACCACTATATGAATCAAAATCAATATTTGAATCTATACTTTGAATAGATGCTTCAACTCTATCATTTTGTGTTAAATCATATCCAATTTTTACATTAAGAGAGCGATTTTTATATAAATCTTTTTCTAAGCCTAGCTCATCATATCTTTTTTTATAATTAGCTTCAGAGAGTTTTGGTTCAACAGCTGAAAATCCATCAGTTGAATAGAGTAAGCCACCTATTAAAAGGTCAAATTTATCTGTTGCGTAAGAGGTTTGTAAAGATGTTTTAATGCTATCATATGAACCATATTCAAGATTAGCTATGCTATGAAATCCTTTTTTTGCTTTTGATGTTATGATATTTATAACACCACCACTTGCATCTGAACCCCAGATTCCAGATTGGGAACCTTTAATTATCTCTATTTGCTCAACATTGTAAAGCAAAATTTGTGAAAAATCAGCAGTTGATTTTAATGAAGACGGATTATTGTATCTAACATCATCTATTAAAACTAAAAGTCTTCTTGTATCCATACCACGAAGGAATACAGAAGTATTTTTACCAATACCACCATTTTGAGTTATAGATATTCCACCTAGTTTATTAAGAGCTTCATCTAAAGTAGTAACACGAGACTCTTTTATAGCCTCTTTTGTAATGATTTTAACACTATCAGTAATATTTTTTTTATCTAGTATTGTGCCTTGGGATGCGGTAACATTTATAGTGTCTAAAGTGTATTGATTATTTGCGTGTAATTGGCTCAATAGAGCAACTGTTATTAGTGAGTATTTAATTGTTTTTTGCATGTATATTTCCATTATTTTCAAATTTTGTCATCCTGAATTTAATTTAGGATCTGATGTATTGTGTGATTAGATTCTGAATGCCCATAGGAAATACCCTTGGGGTGCAAGTTCAGAATGACTATGAAGAGGGAGGGGAGGCTATCTTTATTGTTAGTGGTTTTCCACCAAGTGTGCAAACACAAACACTAAGTTTTGAGATTTTTAATAAAGATATATATGCTTGAATTGCTGCTAATGAGAAGTAATACTTACCAAATCCCTTAGGAACCATTTTATTTAAGACCTTTATTTTATAGTTATATTTTCGCAATACTATCTTATAAGTACTTAAACAAGCATATATATATTTTTTAATGTATTGAAAGTATATTATTTGTAGATATTCATATCAATTAGCTATAATTCAATTATACAATATTTATTTTAAAGGAAATAATATGCATATAGAACCGGGAATGGTGGATGCTGCGAAGATAGGTTTATCGTATGCAACAGCCTCAGCTGCTGTATTGACCGCTGGTAAGCTTTCTTATGATAATATTAAAGGAAGCAGTATAATCTCTTTTTTGTTTAAAGTAGTGATATCAACATTGTTGGTATTTATATTTTTTGAAGTGTTTCCACACTATGCAGTAGGTGTTTCGGAAGTTCATTTGATTATGGGGTCAACACTGTTCTTACTCTTTGGAGTAGCTCCTGCAGCTGTTGGATTGGCATTAGGATTACTAATTCAAAGTTTGTTTTTTTCACCGTTTGATATGCCTCAATACGGAATGAATATAACTTCATTAATGGTACCACTTATGGGAATTGCTTATTTGGCTAAAAAAATTATACCTCAAGATATTGTATATTCAGAACTAAAGTATTCCCAAGTTCTTAAACTTTCTATAGCTTATCAAGCTGGAATCGTTTCATGGGTTGCATTTTGGGCATTTTATGGTCAAGGGTTTGGGTATGAAAACTTAGTATCTATTGTTAGTTTTGGATCTGCTTATATGTTAGTAGTTATTATTGAACCATTTGTTGATTTAGCAGTTTTAGCATTTGCAAAATCTTTAAAAAATATTTTTAGTAATACTAATCTTGTTGAAAAGAGACTTTATAATAAAGCATAATTTTTAGGGCTTTTAAAGCCCTAATTTTTTTATCTCTATTTCTATATTTTTTTTAAATATTTCTCTAACTTCTTTTTGTCCAAGTAGATTAAACTTAAGAGTTCCATCTTGTGGCGGTGTAATAAACGAATCACAATACTCACCTATCTCTTCACATATCTCTATTATATCTTTAAAGTAGTGGTTTCCACTAACTAAAAGCATAGGCACAACTTGAACTTTTAGTTTAGGGTTGTATTTTAAACCCTCTAATATCTCTGCTTTAATTACATCTTTAACAGCATAGAAAGGAAATTCACCTTCAAGTGAGCAGGTGATATTATTTTTATTTATCATCTTTAAAAAATCAGCTGTATAAGATACAGACTCTAAACCACCAATGTTTAAAATAGGTACACCGTGAATGACATATAGATTTATAACATCTTCATTCTCTTTGCGGATACTCTCATCAAGGTTTTTCAAGTAAAGAGAGGTCTCTTTTGTTTTATGTAAAAGAGGATTTGTGTAACGGATGTTTGCTAAAGAAAATTTTTTAAACCCTTTGACTATACGAATAAGAACCTCATGCTCATCAGTGGGAAAGATATTTACAGATACAACGATATAGCGTTTATAACCTTCCATATCAACATCAGCCATTACTTGTGGGAGGTTCTTATATATCTTTCCCTCTTTTGCTAACTCTTTAATAACCATCTTTGAAGAAAAGGCTGTAAAAATAGGTATCCCTTCAAATTGCTCTTTTATATACTCTTGGAATTTAAAATACTTCTCTTGCTCAATTACCGAACCAAAGCATGAGAGAATTATTGCTGTCTCTTTGTTATAATGTCTATATCGTTTCATATAAAATCCAATTTTTTTACAAATTATAGAGGAATAAGTTGAAAAAAGCATTAGTTATATCAGCAATAGCATCAAATCAGGGAAAAACTTTACTTGCAATGGCACTATTACACCATTATAAGAACAGAGTCAGTCCCTTTAAGATAGGTCCTGATTTTATAGACCCTCAGTTTCATGAAAAAATCACACAAATTCCCTCTGTAAATCTTGATGGTTTTATGATGAATGAAGAACAGCTAAAGTGGTTGTTTTCAAAATATGCAAATAGAGATATAAGTATTTGCGAGGGAGTAATGGGATTTTATGATGGTATGGATAAAAATGCAAGTGCTTATGATATTTCTAAAGTATTAAATATACCAACCCTTTTAATTTTAGATGCTGGAGGAAGCTATATAACAGTCGCTGCAGTATTAAAAGGGATGCTAAAATTTTATAATGACAACACAATTAAGGCAGTTGTTTTAAATAAAGTATCTTCAAAGATGCATTTTGAACTTGTAAAAAAATATATAGAGTTAGAATGTAAAGGTATCGTAGTAGTTGGATGGATAGAGAAAAATCTACCAACTATTAGCTTAAGACACCTTGGACTTGATTTGGAAGAACTAGAATTTAAGGAACTTAGCTCAATCGCAAAAGATGTGCTTAAAAATATAAATACAGATATATTAGAGAGTTTAATGGAGACAGAAATAGAAGATGTCATTAATTACCCATTTAAACCGATAGTCGAAAAAGATGAAAAATGTGTATTGGTAAAAGATAAAAATTTTTCATTTGTATATCATGACAATATAGAATATTTAAAAGAAGTATATCGTGATTTTGTATTTATAGATTCAACAAAGGATGAGCAGATACCATTAGATGCAGATATGGTAATTATCCCTGGTGGCTATGTGGAAATAGATGAGAATTATGAGAGGATGAAAAATTCTATTGAGTTTAAAAATTCTCTGATAAATCACGCAAAAAAAGATAAAAAAATATATGCGGAGTGTGCAGGGCTTATTTATCTTGGTCACTCAATTGATGATAAACCAATGAGCGGGATACTTGATATTAAGTTCAATTTAGGAGATAAAAGAGAGAGGCTTGGCTATTATTATGGGGTTGATTTTGAGACAGATGAGCTTCAAAAAGGTCATGCTTTTCATTACTCATATGTAACAAATGCACCTGATGGGGACATAGGATTGTATAAATCATCAAAAAAAATGATGAAAGATGGTGGTTGGAAAAAAGACAATATAGTTGCAACTTATTTGCATACCATGTGGAGATGCTAATGTGCCCACTTATTTAATATGCAGAGTTGAAAAAAGCCAACTTAAGCTATAATATATTAAAAATAAAACGGAATATACTATTATGAACTTTGAATTGCAAGAACCACCTATAAATATTGGCGATGAGATAAGTATTAAATCTTTTGAGATGATTCATAAAGAGGCAGTCCAGTATGTTGGATTCGCTCGTTTTGATGAAAATGAAAAAGCTTTAGTTGAGCGACTTATTCACACTACAACTTGTTTTGATCAAATTATAGATAATATCTACTTTTCTAAAAATGCAATGAATAAACTAAAAGAACTTCTTCAAAGAAAAGCAAAATTGATTGTAGATACAAATATGATTCGTTCAGGCTTAAGTAAATTTTATCTTGATAAGTATAAAAATGAAGTTATCTGTTATGTAAATGAGCCTGAAGTTTTTGAGATGGCAAAAAAAAATGAGACAACTCGCTCTTATGCTGCAGTAGAACTTGCAATAGAGAAGTTCAAAGATGAACCAATGATTTTAGCTTGCGGAAATGCACCAACTTTTATATACGCAGCAATTAATACACTTATAAAACTAAATATAAATCTTGATAATGTGATTTTGCTTCTTTTCCCAGTTGGGTTTGTAAATGTTGTTGAATCTAAAAATTATGGTAAAGAATTTATGAAGTATTTTGGAATTGAGGGGATTATACTAGAGGGACGTTATGGAGCTTCAACAATGGTGGTAGCATCCATCCATGCAGCATATAGGCTCATTAGAGACTATGACACTGAATTTGGAAAGTATAATGGCAAATAAAATTAATGAGATGGGAAATGAAGTAGTTGAAGGTTACGCTTGTAAACCAGTAGACTATGATGCAACTCGTCCAATAATGCATTATAAGTCGCTTCTAATGATATGTGATGATGAGAGATGCACAAAAACGAGCAATATTGATAAATCTGAACAATTAAGAGATATCTTAAAGGCTATGGGACTAAATAAAGGTGAAAATCGTATAAAAATTTCTCGTACGGGGTGTTATGGTGCATGTAGATTTCGTCAAGTATGCCTCATAACAGAGAATACTCAAACCAATGGTAATCTTAAAAATAATGCAATTTGGATGAAAAACACACATCTTTTTAAGGAAGAAGATTGGAGAAATATTTTTAAAATTTTATCTGAAGATAAAATTTTAATAGATGAACTTGATGAAAACAACTTTATACCAATGAAAGTATATGATTAGTAAGAGATATGGCCGATATTCTTCGTAGTGGATACACAACTGGTACCCATGCAACAGCATTATTTGGAGCTGTTATACAGGAGTATACAAATAAATACATTAAAAAATTTATCAATGTCCCTTTGCCTAATAATGATAAAGTCTCTATAGCAGTAAGAAGAGAAGCCCCTCTACATTACAGTACAGTAAAAGTTGATAATGATGATTTGGATGTAACGAAGGGTTGCTCTATCCATATAAAGCTTTATGAGAAAAAACCAATTGATGTAAAAGAGCAAACACCATCACTTATAAAAATAGAACAAATAAAATTATATATATATGCGGGCAATGGTGTAGGTGTTGTAACAAAACCAGGATTAAAAATAGAACCTGGATTCCCAGCTATAAACCCTGTTCCACTTAAGATGATGAAAAATATCGCTTCAAATATTGTAGATAAAAAACAAAATAAGATTTTATACTTAGTGGTAAGTGTGGATAATGGCGAGAGCATTGCTAAAAAAACAGCTAATGCTAAAGTTGGGGTTATTGGTGGAATCTCAATTCTAGGGACAAGGGGAATTGTTAAGCCAATATCAGCCAATGCTTATTTAGATTCAATCGAAACAGAAATATCTATAGCAAATGCAAGTGGCTCAAAAATTATAGTGTTTACGCTTGGAAATAGTGCTCATGATTATGCAAATAATAATTACAATGGGACTTCAGTTATTGAAATTGGAAACTTTATATATGATGGGATTTTGAGACTAAAAAATAATGATTTTAAAAAGATGATTTTTATATCTGGTATTGCAAAGATGTGTAAGGTTGCTCAAGGCTATAAAAATACACACAACCGTTTTGGTGGGATAGATTTTGATGAGGTAAAGTTATACTTAAGAGAAGAGTTTTCTATTGATTTGGGCAATGATGAGTATTTAACCCTAAAAGCAGTTTTACAAAAGCTAAACGATGAACAAACAAAACAATTTTCATTTTTTTTAGGGTATAAAGCTAGTAGCAGTTTTAAAAAATGGTTTTGTGAGATAGGAGTCGATATAAAACATATAGAAATTATTACTTTGAATGGTAGTGAAGTTTTAAAAAAGGAGCGCACATGGTAACAATAGCTGGTTCAGGTATGGGTGGATACAATTTTAATAATATTAATTTAGATTTTTCAAAATATGAAATAATTTTTTGCGATAAAAATTTTCAAACAGATTTAGCAAATGTAAAAAAAGGTGATTTTAAATTTATAAAAGAGGTGATTTTAGATAATTTGGATAAAGAGATACTTTATATTGTGAGCGGTTCTCCAACATTTTTTTCAGGTGCTATTTTAATACTTAATGCACTAAAAAAACAAAACATTGCTTTTAAAATAGTAGACAACACTTCATCTTTGAATTATATGTTAGCTCATGAGGGTGTATCAGTGATTAAAACTGGAATTGTAACTCTTCATGGAAAAACAAATATTGACTTAGAAGTTTTTTTAGTAAAAGATTATACTTTTGTGATTTGTGATAAGGATACGCCAAGATTTTTAAAAGAGGCAACTGAGTTTTTAGATGAAGATGATTTCAGTATAACGCTAGGTGAGCGGTTTGGATATAAAGAGGAAAAATTTTCAACAGTTACATTAGATTCAATGATAAAATATCCACCAAAAATGCCATTTTCGCTTCTTATTAAAAGAAATTTTAAAACATTATCAAATATTTCTAGTGAAGACACTATTGAGCATGAAAATGGAATGATTACGAAAAGTTACAAAAGACATATTTCATTACAAAACTTAGATTTACAGTCAAATCAACTTTTATGGGATATAGGAGCTGGTAGCGGTTCTGTAAGTATAGATGGATATAAAAGATACAAAATAAAAACTATACTTTTTGAGAAAAATGAAAAACGAGCATATATGATAAAGAACTCACTATCAAAACATAAAATTTTAAATACAAAACTTTATGTTGGTGAAGCAAGTGATTCTTATAAAAAGGAGCAATCTATACCAGATAGAATCTTCATTGGTGGCGGAGGATTTAAAGTTATTAGTGAGTTAGATTATCTTTATTCAAGATTAGCTGATGGTGGTTTAATGGTCGCAAACTTTGTAACATTGGTTCATCTAACAACTGCTATAAATACTTTAAAAAAAGCTGATATTGATTTTGATATAAAAAGTATCTCTCTTACAACGTATAAGATGAATTTGCTTATGCCAGAACCGGAGAGAATTATGCATCAGATAGTTGTAAAAAAGGAAAAAAATGATTAAGTTTGTAGGGGCTGGTCCTGGTGATCCTGAGTTAATTACCGTAAAAGGGCAACGAGCACTTCAAGAAGCAGAAGTTGTTCTTTATACTGGCTCGTTAGTACCTATGGAATTGCTCACTTGGTGCAAAAATGGCACTATAATTGAAAACTCAGCAGATATGGATTATAAAGATATTTTTGATTTTATAAAAAAATTTGCAGATAAAAAATTTGTAAGATTACATACTGGTGATCCTTCAATATTTTCTACGCTGGCAAAACAGATTGAGTTTTTAGATGAAAATAATATAGAGTATGAAATAATTCCAGGGGTTACAGCTGCATTTGGAGTAGCTTCATCTGTTGGGATTGAATACACTATTCCTGGAGTATCTCAAACACTTATTATCAGTAGGATTGAGGGGCGTACACCAAATCCTCAAAGCCTGAAACAACTACTTTCAAATAAAAATAGTTCTTTTGCTTTTTATCTCTCAGTCACACTCATAAAAAAGCTTTGTGAGACAGCTTGTTATTTAAATTATACTAAAGAAACACCTTGCTGGGTTGTGCAAAAAGCAACTTGGGATGATGAAAAAATTTATAAAGGAACTATTGATAATATACAAAAAAAAGTATCTCACATTAATGGTGTAGCGCTTATCTTATTTGGAGATTTCTTACATCAAAAAGGAAAAGTTGAATCCCATCTTTATGCTAAAAAATACAAAGAGGAGCGTAGCAAGTGAAAATAGCAATAGTAACAATTAATAATCCAAGTTTAAAAACTGCAAAAAAGTTAATTAGCCATTTAAGCAATCATGAATGCACAGTTTTTAATAAAAATGAAGATAGTGATAATTTTGTCAAGTTTGATAAAATCGATGATATTTTATCAACAGCTTGGGTAGAGTTTAATGCTATTATATTCTTGATGGCTACAGGTGCAGTTATTAGAAAAATTGCACCATATCTAAAAGATAAATCTACTGATCCTGCACTGCTTATAATGACGCTTGATCTAAAAAAAATCATCCCTCTTCTCTCAGGGCATCTAGGTGGAGCAAATGAGTTAGCAAATGAGATAAGCGAATTAATAGAGGATTGTATAAACTTTGTTACTACTGCCTCAGAACAGATAAAAGTTTTAGCTTTTGATATGTTTGCTAAAAAAATGAACTATGGAATAAGTAATTTAAAATCATTAGCCCAAGTTGCAAATAAAATTATAAATAAACAGATAGTTCAAGTTGTTAGTTATCCATCCATTATAGAAGAATTGAAAAATTTTCAAGGGTATCAAAAAGGGAGTATAAATTTTTTTTCGCCAGATAATTTAGAGAGTTTTGATAGTGAAATTTCAACAGTATATATACTTCCCCAAAAACTGCCAAACAACTCTTTACAACTTCACCCTAAGGAGTTGGCTTTAGGCTTAGGGATGAATAGAGGCACATCGACAAAAGAGATAAAACTAGCTGTGCTAAGGTTTTGTTTTGAGCACTCAATAAGTTTAAAAAATATCACCTCTTTAGCTAGTTTTGAAGCAAAATTCAATGAAATTGGTTTATTGGAGTATGCAAAAAATATAGATAAAGAGTTAAAGTTTTTTGATGAAAAAGAGATAAATGCACTAAAACAAAATTTTTCGCCATCTCAAGCACAAAAATTTTTTAACATTAAGGGGGTAGCTGAACCGGCATCACTTTTAGCTTCAAATACAAAAACACTATTTATTAGTAAAAGAATTTATGGCAATGTAACAATTGCCGCTTCATTTTAAACCATCCTATAAAGAATAGCTTAAACGAAAGCTAAACTTTATAGACATTAAAAATGTGTTTCATTATTTGAGTATTTAAAACAATTAAATGCTCAGATGATCAAATACTAAAGTATAAGCACTATATAGAAGCTTATATAATTTGGTCT
>WFPU01000253.1 GCA_015487435.1 Sulfurimonas sp. | reverse complement strand
CCTCTGTATCATGCTCTTTTAATTTTATAGCTTTCATATTTTATTGCTAGCAATTTTCGTTCTAGCTTTTATATTTTAGTGGGGATTGGTATAAATTATATGCCAATGAATCCCCTTAAAAATTTAGAATGAAAAATTCTACCAAAATAATGATACAAATACTTTAGCCAAAAAATAAAACACTATTATTGTAATAATTCAAGCTCCAATAAGTTCCACTAAAAATGCTCACTATAGTTTCTAAAGTTATCAGACTGAACCAATGTCACATCTGTAGATATTTCAGCAAAATGCTTCTTAGCACAAGCTATTTTTGAAGATTCACTCGTTTTAATATCTAAGCCTAAATCACTTCCCTTACTCTCAACTACAAAGTAAAGTTTCTCATTATTATCTTCTTCTATTAATACCGCCCAGTCAGGGTTATATGTTCCTAGTGGCGTATTGATTTTAAACCAACTCGGTAGTTTTGTGAAGAGTTTGACTTTTTCATTTCTATTAAATTCAATGGCAAAATTCTCTTCAATAGTAGAATCATAAACAGTATGAGTATATATAGATTTATTCTCACGATTTTCTATCATATTTGAAGAGAGATATCCATATAGTTCTTGGGTCTCAAAACATTGTTGCGCATAGTAAAATTCATCTCCTAGTTTCTGATATGAGATACCACCAACAATAAACGAACTCATGACTTTTTTAATGATTTTTATAGCCCCATCGATAAACTTTTGAGGATTATTTTTAAACCCTTGTAATTTTCCACTTTTTATGAGGATATCTACAATATTTTTTCGTGTCAAATTAGTCTCATTTTGTAAGTAAGTCACTATATCGGGCAATTCAAAATCTATAATCTCACTATTTAAAGGATCATTCTTAATAGTATCTTCCACTATCTCAACACCAGCTTTTGTGATTTTATTGGTAGCTTTTGAATACAGATACTTTATCTTTCCAACTGTAAGGTCATTTGCTATATGTTTAGCGCATTCATCAACGAGATTTTCTACATCAAAGTCAACTCTATAAGTTGTTTTATACTTTATCTGTTCCCATAGATTTTTAAAATCTTCACTTAAATAAACTTCTTTGTTTAGAGTTATAAGCTTTTTATCATTTGCATCTTTAACATTGAGATTACCAGAGATTTTAGTAATAACAGAAGTGATATTAGATTGAAGTGCAGCGAATTGCTCAGGAACTTCAAATCTATTTTCTTTTATAGCAGTTCTAAGGTTGTCTTGGATTTTACCACGAGAATCTATATAGTTGTTATCTTGCAGATATTCATAAACTGTTTCACTGTTTGTAGCTCCAAAATACTCAATATCTCCATTTTCATTCTCTACTGGGATATTGGCAAAAAAGTGTTCTTCAATAACACCAAATTTGATTCCCTCTTCATCTTCAATCTCTTTTTGTAATGCACGAGCAAAATCTTCATAGTTTTCATTTGCCATGACTGTTAAAGTATTTACATCAAATCCTCTAACCCTCACACCATCTTGATTGACACATATTCTAAGACCTCGACCTATCTCTTGTCGTTTTTTCATTACCGAGTTAGTTTCATTTAAAGTACAAAGTTGAAATACATTAGGATTATCCCAGCCCTCTTTTAAAGCACTATGAGAAAATATAAACCTAAGAGGCTCACTAAAACTAAGTAACCTCTCTTTGTTCTTCATAATCTTGTCAAAAGCACTCTCATCATCTTTGTTTTTACCTGTACTATCTTTTACTCGTCCTTTAGAGTCTTGTGCAAAATACCCATCATGGATTTTTGAAACTTCGGTAGCTGTATCTACATCTCCAAAAAGAGTATTATATTTTGGTTTTTTAGAGATTGTTTTAAACTCTTCTTCAAACCATAAGGCATATTTACCTTTAACAACATTTCCTTCATCATCATAACTTCTATAGTTAGCGACTCTATCGATGAAAAAGAGACTCAACACTTTAATATCTCTTTGCTTTAAACGAAGCTCTTTATCTAAATGCTCTTGAATAGTTTTTCTCACCTGTAGTCTCTTAATGCTGTCATCATCAGCATCTCCAACTGTCTCTCCAAGTTTTATAACTTCTTGATTTAAAAACTCTATATACTCACTACCTTTTTCTATGTAGATATCATTAATGACATAACCATCATATATATCTCTACCTTTAGAGAGTTCATACAAGTCATTTTTACTATTTGTATCTACTGCTATGACTTTACGCTTAGTAGAACCATTTTGTATAACATCTATCTCGATTTTTGCACTTCTAGGACTTGCTTTAACACTTACTAATCTTATGTATGCTTTGTTTGAAGTGTCTTCAAGTTTTACATTTGCGACTTCTATCTGTTTTACAAGTTGCTGCTCATAAGCATCAATAGAGTCAAGTTTATACATAAGGTTAAATTTTTCTATGTGTGTAGCACTGTATCGTAGCTTACAAAGAGGATTAAGAGTTTGTATAGCCTCTTTTGCTCTTGGTGTATTATCAACACTCTGAGGCTCATCTATGATAAGTATAGGATTTGTAGAAGCGATAAATTCTATTGGCTTTTGTCCATTTAACCTATCGTTTTGACGGTGAATAATATTTGCTTTTGTATCTTTTGTGGGGTCTGAAAAACTTTTTCTAAAAGCATCGATATTTATAACCATGATACGGATATCACTACTCGTAGCAAAATCTCTTACTTGCTCTAAATTTGAACTGTCATAAACAAATGAGTCATAGTTTACATTGTCAAAAAGAGTTTTAAAGTGATCACTCGTTATCTCAAGAGTTTTTTTAGTTCCCTCTTTGATGGCGATAGATGGAACAACGATGATAAATTTCGTAAATCCATAGCGTTTATTCATCTCAAAAATAGATTTGAGATAAACATAGGTCTTACCTGTTCCTGTTTCCATCTCTATTGAAAAATCCATTGAACCTAGTTTTTTAGATTGAGGAAGTCCATTACGAAGTTGAATATTTTGAATATTTGCAAGTATCTCATCATCAAGAAGTTCAAGTCTATTACCAATACCAAGGTCATTAAAATCAGCAGTGATTTTTTGCCCCTTAGTTTGCTGTCTTACTATACTAAAATTACTTTGACAAACCTCTTGACCTTCAAATATATCTACTATTGAAGCTATTGCTCTGTCTTGGTATCCTAAATCACTTTCAAATTGTATATTCATTATTTACCTTTTTTAGCCAAATCTTCAAGTACTTGTATTGTTTCTATTTCGCCTATACGTTCTTTAGCTTCTCTTCTTTTGATACTATACTTTTTATATTCATCTTTTGCTTTTGAATCAGCTTCTTTTTTTGTAATATTTCCTAAGTTATCTAAAACATTTCGTTCATTAAACTGTAAAAAACTATCAAGCTTAATCTGCCAGTCTTTTAACAAAACTTGTTCTCTTCTTTTAGCATGGTCTTCTGCATAATCTAGCCACATAACTACAATACGATTAAGTTCTTCTATTTCACTTTCATTAAGATAATTTTTTGTAACTGTGACATCACTGCTTCGTATCTCTTCTTTATTCCAACTAGTAAGCCCCATATTTTCTTTAGTATGGTCTGCCCTTTTAGCTATAAGTTCACCCGCAGTCATTTTCGTTATAGCAAAATGAAGTTTGTTCTGTATAGTTTGGAAAAATTTTGTTGTTTCACTCCAAGTTGGATCATAATCTTTTGCCATTGTGAAAATTTCACGAACTCTTAAATACATTCTTCTTTCACTAGAGCGTATGTCTCTAATGCGTTCAAGCATTTCATCAAAATAATCAGGGACAGAGCTTCCAACAACAGGTGGATTTTTAAGACGTTCATCATCCATCACAAAACCCTTGACAATATACTCTTTTAAAGTCTCGTTTGCCCATTTACGAAATTGAGTACCGCTTCGACTTCTCACTCTAAAGCCAATAGCAATAATCATATCAAGATTATAAAAATCTACTTCTCTTTCAACTTCTCTACTTCCCTCAAGTTGAACTGTTCGGAATTTCCGAACACTTGAACCAATATTTAGTTCTTCTTCATCAAAAATATTAGATATATGCTCACTAACTGTAGATTTCGTTTTTCCATAAAGTTCTGCTATCTGTTTTTGGTTTAGCCATATATTTTCATTTTCTAAAGTTACTTCTAGTTTAGTTTTCCCATCGTTAGTGCTATAAATTATTATTTCAGACATTAGCTTGTCTCCAGTTATATTGAAAGTGAGGTGCGTTTATACTATTGAATAGAGAATAAAATGAGTTATATGAAGTTTTCATTAAAAGACCTCTCGGGGTGAGCATTGTAAAGAGGCTTGAAAGGTACTGTTAAGAAGATTATAGTATAAATATTTTAAATTATTGCTTTTAGACTTCATCTTCACCTCCACTATATGGCAATTCTAAAGCCTTAACATTACCGATAGCGTTACCTGCTATACCTTTTATAGACCCATACATTCCAATTGTGTTTTCAAGAACCTTGTCTATCTGCTTATCTCTTTGTTTCCAAATCCTAGCCATAGAGCGTTTTTCAGTTTCTAAGTCACTTTTCATAGTTGTAAAGCCTTCAACTATTGCTTCTATCTGCATACTGAACTCTGTACTGGTTAGGTAGCCATAAAGTAAGCTCATCTTATCTGTTTTATTTTCTTCACTTTTTTTAGCATGATTTATCTTGATGATTCCATCTCTTAAAACACTTGACAAACCTTTAAACTCATCAAAGGTACATACCCAAATACCATCCACTAAGCCCATTCTATCCATACCTGATGGTAAAACTTCTGTTACTAAAACACCAACATCTACACCCTTATCTCGCATATCTGCTTTAAACTTTTCTATCCACGATTTTTGAAAATCTTTAGTACGTTTACTCTCATAATAAATCTTTCCACAGTTTTGAACTTCTCTAGTATGCACTATTTGAATGCAGTCAGCACCACGAGCACCTTTTTTAATCTCTTCTATCACATCAAAAGGATATTTATCTGCCAAATACTCTTCAATAGCTAACTCTTGAACCTCTCCCTGAAGTTGCATACTTCCCTGTTCAGCTTTTCGTTGTGCTATTTGCAACTGTTCTTGAAGCTGTTTGAGTTGTTCTTCTTTCTGTTTTAGTTTTAACTCATTTTGTTCATCTGCCGTCTTTTGAATAAGTAGTTTTTCTTCTTGGAGTCTTTTTGTAAGAGCTACCTCTGCATCTGCTTGAACCTTTGAGGTTATCTCTTCTTTTTCTCGTTTAAGTTTTTCTATTTCTGCCTTACTTTTGTTAAGCTCTTTAACTTGGTTTGACTTTTCATCAAGCTCTTTTTTGGGACTAAAAATAAATGTTGTGTCCCAATATTTTGCTATTATAAGGATAATTAATAAATGGATGCATATATGAGTCAAATAGAAAATAAATTAAACATAGATCAACTACTTGGAAATTTAAGTAAAAAT
>WFPU01000252.1 GCA_015487435.1 Sulfurimonas sp. | reverse complement strand
ATTCTAAGCTTGACTTGGAATCTAACTTATAATTAATCAGAGGTATCAATAATATAAACTAGATTCCAAATCAAATTTGAAATGATGAGATATATAAATTTTCGTCATCCTAACTAGATTCAGGATTTAAAAAATAAATTTTTTGATATAATTGCAAAATAATTTATATGATAGGATATTTTTTTGCAATATACAGATAAAGAATTAAGACAAAAAATTAATGAGTATAAACAAAAGCTTAGTGTTACAATAGTTGCACACTTTTATCAAAGAGATGAAGTTTTTGAGATGGGCGATATAACGGGTGATTCACTTGAATTAGCTATGCGAACGCAAGCTGATGATGCTGATTATGTAGTTTTTTGTGGTGTTGGTTTTATGGGACAAAGTGTAAAAGTACTCTCACCCAAAAAACGTGTAGTTATGCCAAAGTTAGCTTGTTGTGCAATGGCTACAATGATTGATGGATTTATGTATGAAAATGCCGTAAACATATTAAATGAAGCAGGTATCTCAAATGAGAATATTTTGCCAATAACATATATCAACTCAAATGCAGAGGTAAAAGCAAAAGTTGCACAGATGGGTGGACTTGTTTGTACATCATCAAATGCAAAAAAAATAATTACAAATGCACTAAAAGAGGGCAAAAAAATTCTTTTTGTACCTGATCGTTGTTTAGGACAAAACATAGCAAATCAGATGAATCTTAAATCATGTGTTATTGGTGACGGCTCTGATTTAAAAGAGAGTGATGTGATTTGTTTTAATGGTTTTTGTTCAGTCCATCAACTCTTTTCTGTAGATGATATTAACTTTTATCGTAAAAAGTTTCCAGGTATCTTGATAGCTACACATCCTGAATGTGACCCTGCTATTTGCGATGCATCTGACTTTGTTGGTTCAACTTCTCAACTTATAAAATTTATCAAAGATTTAGATCCTGAACAAAAAGTAGCAGTTGGAACAGAGTTTAATTTAGTTAACCGACTTCGTCCAAAAAACACCTATGTTCTTTCATCAACAAAACCAGAGTGTCCAACTATGAATGAGACAACGCTTCAAGATCTATATGATGTATTAAAATCAATTGATGAGGGTGAGCCATTAAATGAGATAAAAGTTGATGAAAAAACTCAAAAATGGGCGAAAATCGGATTAGAAAGAATGCTAGCATTATGATAAAAGAATTTGTAAAAAAAGCATTGGCGGAGGATGTTGGTCGTGGAGATTTATATACACTTATAGAACCAAGTGTGGATATTAAAGCTGATATCATTGCAAAATGTGATGGTATACTTGCTGGTCAATTATATTTAGATTCTTTGTGTGAAGAGGAGGGTTTAGATATTGTTTGGGGCAAAAAAGATGGCGAGAGTTTTGTAGCTGGTAATATCTTAGCAATAGTTCGTGGTAATTCTCATTCGGTTTTAAAAACAGAGCGCACACTTCTAAATATACTTTTACATGCAAGCTCAATCGCAACACTTACAAATAGATATGCAAAAATTATAGAACCTTACGATGTACAACTTTTAGACACTAGAAAAACAAGACCTTTGCTTCGTGTGTTTGAAAAATATGCAACAAAAATTGGTGGAGCGGTAAATCACAGAATGGGATTAGATGATTCGTTGATGATAAAAGACACCCATTTAAAAACTATAAAAGATTTAAAAAGTTACATCAAAAAAGCGAGAAAACAAATCCCTTTTACATCTAATATAGAGGTTGAAGCGGAGACTATAACAATTGCCAAAGAGGCTTTTGAAGCTGACGCGGATATTGTAATGTGTGACAATATGTCCCCTGAGCAAGTTAAAGAGGTTGTTAAGTTAAGAGATGAATCATTTCCTTTTGTTAGACTTGAAGCTAGTGGAAATATATCTTTAGATACTATAGAGTCATACGCAAAAACTGGTGTTGATGCAATAAGTAGTGGAGCTTTAATTCATCAAGCAAATTGGATAGACCTATCAATGAAAATAGTGTAGGTTCTTTGTGGTATAATTTTAGAGAAACCATCCTATAAAGAATAGCTTAAACGAAAGCTAAACTTTATAGACATTAAAAATGTGTTTCATTATTTGAGTATTTAAAACAATTAAATGCTCAGATGATCAAATACTAAAGTATAAGCACTATATAGAAGCTTATATAATTTGGTCT
>WFPU01000251.1 GCA_015487435.1 Sulfurimonas sp. | reverse complement strand
GACCAAATTATATAAGCTTCTATATAGTGCTTATACTTTAGTATTTGATCATCTGAGCATTTAATTGTTTTAAATACTCAAATAATGAAACACATTTTTAATGTCTATAAAGTTTAGCTTTCGTTTAAGCTATTCTTTATAGGATGGTTTTATCGCTTCTTTTATTTCATCACTAAACTTTGTATTATCTATATATGTATATAGCTCTTCCTTGTCTAAATTAGCATTAGTATGTGATTCTGTTACTTCAAATATTTCCATTATAATTCTCCTGATATATAATCTTTTAATTTTCTACCAATATTTGGAGACTTCAATTTTTTTAATGCTTGAGTCTCTATCTGTCTTACTCGTTCTCTTGTAATACCTAATATCTTAGCTATCTCTTCTAGTGTGTAATCACCACTTTTTATTGATTTCATTTTATCCTCCATTCATCTTGTATATAAAACATAAGCTTAACCTCGCCATTAACTAAGCTAAAAATCCCATAACATTTCCACTAGATACATTCTTAACAGCTATCTCATCTTCAAGTCTTTGTATAAAGTCTTTAACATCGGTTATAGGTCTAAATCTGTTTTGCCTTGTAACTGCGGCAAAGTCCCCCGGAGTTAAATATCTAAGACTTTCAACAGCTCTTTTGAATGATATTGATGGTTTAGCTAATTTCAAATCTTTACAATAAGATAAGAACATATTCCAAGATTGTTCAGCTTTTAAAAAATCAAACTCTAACTTCAAATCAAATCTTCTTAAACTTGCACGATCGAGATTATCCATTAAGTTAGTAGTCGCTATGAATATCCCCTCAAAGTTCTCCATCTGAACTAACATCTCATTTACTTGTGTCACTTCCCAACTTTGATTTGCCCCAGTTCTATCGGCTAAGAAACTATCCACTTCATCAAATACTAGTACAGCCTTTTCTTCTTTCGCCTCATAAAATGCAGCTGCAATATTTTTTTCTGTCCCTCCAACATACATACTTATTAAATCACTACCTTTTTTAAGTAGTAATGGTTTGTTTAATGTCTCGGCAATATATCTGCCAAATGCACTCTTACCAGTTCCAGCAGCTCCATACAAACAGAGTCGTGCATTTTGGTGCTCTTTTATCCCTTGTGTTAATGCTTCTAAATCAGAAGTAGTGTTAATAAACTTAGGGTCATATATATTTGGTAGTAGAGTTACAATTTTATCTTCTATCTCTTTATAGCCTTGAGCTTTTAATGTGTTGTTTAAAACTTGTGTAAAAGCTTTTGATTTATCTTCTGTATCTATACTACTCACTACCTTTGTAGTACGAGTAATAAGAGCTGGTGCAATATTTTCATTTTCTGCAAGTACTTTTATACTCTGTTCATCTAGTAAATTATTAGAGTAGTTTTTAATAATCTCAGCTCTCTTAGCTTTATTTGGTATTGGTATCTCAACAGTAAAGTCAAATCTTCTAACCATTGCATTATCAATACTGTAAATATTATTGGTAATCCATATAGTAGGTATAGTATTAGTTTCAAGTATTCTATTTAGCCATGCTTTATTATCTTGTCTTTTTGGGGCAAATGGGCTGTCGCTACTATCAAAAATATCTTCTGCCTCATCATACATAAGTAAAATATTTTGATTAGATAGAAGTGCTTGTGCTATCTTGAATGCTTTTAGTCTTTGATAGCCATCTATAGACTCATCTTCCTCGTTTGCATAGCTAATTTCAAATAGTTTTGTTTTTAATGTTTGAGAAATTGTTTTAGCTAGTTCTGTTTTACCAGTTCCCGGAAGTCCATAAAAAAGAATATTTACACCCTCTTTTTTTGTTTCTACTGCATTTTTCAGATATGGCATTACAATATCTATATCTTTAGATATATGCTCATAGTCTTTAAGCTTTAATGAACTTGCATTACAAGGTCTAACTGCATCTTTTATCATTTCAGATATATCTTCATCTAAATTCAACATATCATCTGCAAAGCTATCGCTAATAATCTCTACTTTATTACCTAAATCATATGTAGAGCTTTTATTAATCGTTACAATAGAGGACTTACTCAACTTAGAACTTGATTTAAAAGCACTGTTTACACTTTTCAATGGTATATATAAAATAGTACTAATTACTTTTTTAGCTTGTGTAGAGTTGAGATTACTTCCAAGTAAATCAGCAGTTTCATCAAGAACTTCATATTGATTAATTAATATAAAGAACTCAAGTATCTGTTCTTCAACATGATTTAAAGTCATAAGTTTTGAGATTTGTTTTATGTTTTTAGTTAAGATTTTTGAACTTGTAAATCTCTTTCTTTTTTCTAACTTTAAGTGATTCCGTTTTAATATAGCAAGAACTTCACTTCTTTTAAAGTCATCACTATCCATATCAACATATTTACCTGCTTCAAGAAAATAAGTGATTGAATCCCTATGAAAGCGATTGTTATTATCTAAAAATTCTCTAGCTCCACCAAGATTTATAATAATTCTAAGCATCCAAAGAGAAATCTTATCCACTAACTCTTTTTCAACAAGTTGTGTTTTATCAAACTCTTCTGGTAATACTTTAATTTTTTTTCTTCTTCTCATCTCAAACTCCTCTAATTTAATAGAAGAAGTATAAGATTTTTGATTGACAGCTTTATGTCTGGATACTATTGGATTTTTATAGATATTTGACTAAAAGTATCTTTTTTGATACTATTAGATATGTTTAAAGTATCTTTATTGATACTTATAGGAGATACTATGCTAAGAGAAAGAATCATACAAGACTTAATCACAAGAAAAAAATCAATGGAAATATCAACAGATAATATTTCAAAAATATCAGGTGTGAGTATCGCAACTGTAAAAAGAACTTTTTCTGGTAAGAAAACATCTTTAGAGAGTATTGAAAAAATTGCCACTTCCCTTGGATATTCATTTGAAGTAGCAATCAAACCAAGTTTAACTCCAAAAATGATGTATGAACTTCAACTTCAAAAGAAAGCTGATAACATAGTAAAAAAAATACTTAAAACATCTGCACTTGAAGACCAATCTCCTGATAACGAAACAGTTCAAATTATCATGGCTAATGCGATTCAAGCTATCAAACAAATACCAAAATCAGAGATATGGGCATGATAAAGTTTGATAAAGAGGGAGAAACTCCACTTGATGATATTTCAGGGCTTATACCAAAGATAACTACAAGAGTCGAACTGGATTCAGAGGAAGCTAAAAGTATATCAAATGCTTTTTTAAAATATTTACTACTCCCAAGTGAAGCTAAAAATATTCAATTTAATGAACCATTTTTAAGACAAGTTCATATTGATATGTTAGGTAATGTTTGGACATGGGCTGGAACTTATAGAACTACTCAAACTTCAATAGGTGTTGAGGCAAATAAAATTCAACATAAACTTTATCAACTTATGGATGATTTAAAAACTTGGACGGAGTTTTGGGACTATAAAGAAACAGCAACTAAATTACACCATATGTTAGTGATAATTCATCCATTTTTAAACGGTAATGGTAGATGGGCGAGACTTGTTACTGATATATGGTTAGCTTCACAAGGTCATGAAACTTTAGAATGGGGTAATGAAAATTTAGTGGATGTAAATAACGATAGAAGTGAATATATTCTAGCATTAAAAGAAGCAGATAAAGGTGATTTAACCAGACTCCAAAAGTTTATGTTTCCAGAATAATAGGATAAAATCTTATGGGTTCGAATCTCTAATACTCCACCACACTCTTGTCAAATTTTACTCTTCTTCTTCGCTCTTTACTTTAAGTTTTGATATGCTAGAATTACTCCAAATATATCAACTGTTACTGTAACAGTTTTTGATAGTTATAATTTAGATACACAACTGTTACCGTAACTGTTTAATGACATAATCAAGGGTTAATAGCCTCCCTATTATTGGGCTTTACAGAGTTTGGAATTGTCATTAATTTGGATAACAAAAAAAGTTGTAAATTTTCCTCTACAACCCCCTATATTAGGTTGTTTGGTTTTATTAACTTAAAGGAACCTTAAATTTCGAATCTCTGAGGGTCCACCATCTATTTCCCCTATACTAAGCACTTTCCGACTTTAGGTTTATATTTTGTACGCTATTTGTACGCTCATCATCTAAAAAAGCAGCATGCTTCTTATCTTTTGGCTTTATATACTTTGCATAAAACTTGTATGTTGTAGCAACTTCTGAATGCCCTAACATGATTTTACTAACCCATATAATACCAATACCCATTAAAATATAAATGATTTAGCTTGTTCAATAATCCAATCATACCCACATAGTTTTTGAGTCTTCTTTGTATCAGCCATCCAAGTGACTACTTCATCTTCAATAATATTCTTTTGAATTTCAATATCTTTAAAG